>CAZCQR010000175.1:0-1000 GCA_964500885.1 uncultured Clavibacter sp. | reverse complement strand
AAGCAACGCCGATGCAGGTATCAGTGCCGGCATCATCGGCAAATCTCGGCCCAGGTTTTGATGCAATGGCGCTGGCGTTGGAATTACGAGATATATATGTGGCACAAATATTGGATGAAGAAGTATTTGATGTCGATGTAACCGGCGAAGGTGCAGAAGATGCAAAACGCGATGGCAAACACTTAGTAATTAAATCAATGATGCGCGGTTTTGAATTTATGGGAGGAAAGCCAAGAGGAATTGCGCTGCGTGCGTTAAATCAAATTCCACATGGCAAAGGTCTTGGTTCTTCAGCGGCAGCAATTGTTGGTGGATTAAACCTAGCTAGATCTTTAGTTCTCTCGGGAAATTCATTGATGAGCGATGATGATCTAGTTGCGCTCGCGACCGATATTGAGGGACATCCTGACAATGTCGCAGCTGCTGCTCTTGGCGGCGCAACAATTTCTTGGATGGAGAATAGAGTCGGAGTTCCTACAGGTTGTGCCGCCAGATTCTCAGTAGATCAATCAATTCGTGCACTTCTTCTAGTTCCAAGCACCCAACTTTCAACTGGTAAAGCACGAAAGATGTTGCCAGAAACGATTCCTCATAAGGATGCAGTAATAAATACCGGCAGAGCTGCGCTATTGGTCCATGCGTTATCGCAACGCCCAGACCTTCTATTTGCTGCAACAGAGGATCACCTACATCAGAATTTCCGCAAGGAAGGAATGCCGAAGTCAATTGAATTGGTGAATAAATTGAGATCAGCAGGAGTTGCGGCGATGATTTCTGGCGCTGGACCAACTGTGCTCGTACTTCATAACAGCACGGCAGCTGAGCACGATGACATTATTAAGAGTGCAGGTTCTGCATTTGCCCCCATGGATCTAGAACTCTCGCCAACCGGCGCGACCGTTTCTAACGCTTAAAAGCCATCCCGAAATATTGATTTTGCCTCCCCGCGAGAGGCTGATACATTTTCCTAGTCCGGCGGTATTCGAGCCGAGTCTCTAAT
>CAZCQR010000174.1:0-1003 GCA_964500885.1 uncultured Clavibacter sp. | reverse complement strand
ATACCCCGGGGGGTATGCTAATGTCTAGCCAAGGAGGTCCGAATGCCGCGAAAAAATCAGTCACCTGCACTTCAGAATCAGGAACAGCTCGAAGATGTTCTAAAAAGAGTCAAGCGCGCAGAAGGCCAGATCGCCGGAGTAATTCGGATGTTAGAAGAGAGCCGAAGCTGTGAAGAAGTTGTACATCAGATGGCTGCAGTAGGTAAGGCTATGAACACGGCCGCAATTACATTAATTGCATCGAGCCTAGAAGAGTGCATTCTTGATAATAAGAGTAATAATCCAGAACAGAGAGAAAGGCTGCAGAAGCTCTTTTTGAGCTTGGCTTAATATGAAAAATAGATTAATTATCGGAATTATCGCAATGTTCGTCACATCACTTACATTAACTTCATGTTCCGGCGGAGGGAGTTCTGCAATCACGAATGTAGATGCGAAGACTTTTATTACAGAAACACAATCTGAAAATGTCCAGATAATTGATGTTAGAACTTATGGCGAGTATGCAAGCGGACACTTACAAGGCGCCCTAAATATCGATGTTGAATCTGGTGCATTTGATTCAGGAATTACAAACTTGGACAAGAATGCAACTTATGCTCTTTATTGCAGAAGTGGCCGCCGTTCAACTCTAGCTGCTGAGAGAATGGCAGAAGCTGGCTTCACAAAAATTATTAATTTCAATAATGGTGGTTTTGATCAGCTAGCAGCTGCTGGAGCCATAACCGAATGAAAAAATATGTAATAGT
Source organism: uncultured Clavibacter sp. (assembly GCA_964500885.1). Lineage (GTDB taxonomy): Bacteria > Actinomycetota > Actinomycetes > Nanopelagicales > Nanopelagicaceae > MAG-120802. Next base: position 254 of record CAZCQR010000174.1, on the reverse strand, counting down.
CGGCGGAGTGGCAGGTGGAATGTCTGCTGCAACTAGATTGCGTAGATTAGATAATGATGCTCAAATAATTGTGATTGAAAAGAGCGGATTTGTTTCATACGCCAATTGCGGCTTGCCCTATTACATTGGCGGGGTAATTCAAAATGAACGAGACTTATTACTGCAGACGCCCGAAAGTCTTAATAAGAGATTCAATCTCGATGTCAGGGTACATAGTGAAGTAATTGAAATTCTTCCGAGAGAAAAGAAAGTCA
>CAZCQR010000173.1:0-1035 GCA_964500885.1 uncultured Clavibacter sp. | reverse complement strand
ATTGCATTTACCGAAACTAAAGTGGTTCTACCTGAAGGACCGGTTGTATCAAGCAAGAGTGGTAAGCCAGCAGATAGACCAGCGAGAATTAATCGATTAACGCCAAAGGCAATTAAGACAAAAATGGTTAACTCAACGCCAGTTGCACCATTTCGAATTAGGCCAGCAATAAAGATAAGTGTTAGCGCGCGAAATAAATTTGAAAAGAGAATAATCCGTTGTCTTGAGATTCGATCCAAAATTGTTCCAACAAGTGGTCCAATTACTGAATAAGGTAGTAATACAACAGCAAATGCAGCGGCTGCCGATTTAGCATCAGGTTGACGTTCTGGTGAGAATAAAACGAAGGAAGCGAGAGCAGATTGAAAGATTCCATCAGTCAATTGGCCAGTCCAGCGGAGTAAGAGCAATTTACGGATTGCTGGAATCTTCACCGCTGCTGTGAATCTCACGAGAGATAAGCGTAGTTACTCGCCAAGCTTTATCCTTCTCCTTATGTGGTCAAAACGTGCTTATGTCGATTTCGCCCTAAAAAAGCGGGCGACGGTCGCGAGCATTTATCGCGGACTAAACACGACTTCTGATGCCTGTGATGCCGATCCATATTTAAGGCGAGCTGCAAAGTTTCATGGAGTGACAACAGATCGTGATTGTCCAATCTGTCATAAAGATAAGGTCACAGAATTGCAATATGTATTTGGTGATCAACTCGGACAGTACTCAGGTCGAATTAAGAATGATGAAGAGTTAACAGAGATGCAGAGTGAATATGGTGAATTTCGCGTCTATGTTGTTGAGGTCTGCCTTAATTGCGGTTGGAATCACCTATCTGCTTCATATCTTTTAGGAGATGGCCTGGAGCGTAAGCCGCCTCGCAAAGTTAAGACTCGGTAACCTTTAGACATGAATTGGTTGCGCGCTAAAGGAGCGAAGTTCTTCATAAAAATCGCTGCCTACCTCGCAGCCTTCGGGGCGCTCTTATTTGGAATCGCATATTTCACTACCGATATTCCAGATCCAAATGAATATGTAAAT
>CAZCQR010000172.1:0-1049 GCA_964500885.1 uncultured Clavibacter sp. | reverse complement strand
AGATAAGCAGCCTCATTTTTTGCCACCATCATTAAGCCGGTAGTTCCAACATCTAGTCTTTGAACAATTCCCTTTCGCTCTTCTGCTCCAGAAGTTGAAATTCGATATCCCTTTGCGACTAGATCACCGAGAACTGTTGGACCTTTCCAACCAGGACTTGGATGGGCTGCGGTTCCTACAGGCTTATCTACTACAACAACATCTTCATCATCATAGATGATAGTTATTTCATCGCTAACTACTTTTCTAAAATCAAGCGGATCAATCAGAGCCGGCATAGTAACTTCTATCCGATCGCCGACTTCAACTCGGTCAGATTTGGATAGCAACTTCTTTCCTTGCTTTACATCTCCAGCATTTAACAGATCAGCAGTTGCGCTCCTTGATATTTCCAGAACCTTCGAAAGCGCAACATCAACTCTTTCACCCGCCAATTCGGAATCGATTAAAACTAATCTTTTTTCGCGCTCACTCATTTGTTGAATCTTTCTCATCCTCTTTAGAAATATGAGAAATGTTAAATACAGCGAGGATAGTCATAGCGATTCCTGCACTTACTATGGCGCTATCGGCGAGATTGAAAACCGGCCAATTAGGTAATTCGATCCAATCGATAACCTCACCCCGCCAAACTCCTGGCGGCCGAAGCGCGCGGTCATAGAGGTTGCCGAGGACTCCGCCAAACAAAAGGGCCAATGAGCTCGCCCAATACTTATTTGTTACCTGGCGAATAAAGAAGATTATGAATCCAACTACAGCAAGTTTTAGCGCTGAAAGCAACAAAGTTGCATCTTCAAAGAAGCTAAATGCTGCCCCTGGATTTGTCGCGTAAGTCAGTTGGAGAAATTCACCAATAACTTTTATGGAATCTCTTCCCTGAAGAAATCTCTCTGCCCAATTCTTTGTGGCCAAATCAAGAGTAAAAGTTAAAGTTGAAATCAGAATAAAGAGTCGTCGCGCGCTATTTGCACGTGACGACTTTAGCGGCGTTCTTCTTTCTGCTTGCATGTCATGCAGAGAGTTGCTCGCGGGAAAACTTTGAGTCGAGC
>CAZCQR010000171.1:0-1052 GCA_964500885.1 uncultured Clavibacter sp. | reverse complement strand
TTTTCAGCTGGCAAGATGTTTGAACGCGGTTCTGATTATTTACCAAATGGAAAATTAATTACCCCAAGTGCTGGTCCTTGGGATGATGCATTCACCGAAGTTCGTGGAGTTCCCACTGTTTATTGGGAAGATGCGATTTCGATAAAGATTGAAAGCGATACTCCTTACTGGGTTGTTTATGACCAAGATCCAGATGGAGTGTGTGTTGAACCACAGACCGCTCCGCCAGATGCGCAAAACCTGGGAATTGTCGGTGATTCTTATATCGAAGCACTTTTTATCTTTGAAGAGATTTAGAATATGCAGATGAGAAAAATAGCGATTGCGATTTCGTTAGTACTTTCAATTTCTTTAGTTTCGCCAATGGCGAGCGCATCAGATGCTGATGCCGGAAAGAGATGTAAAAAGATTGGCCAGCGAGCAATGGATGATGGTCAGACTTTGGTTTGCAAGAAGAAAGGTAAGAAGCGAGTTTGGACCATCGTTGCTGATAAGCAACCAACTCCTTCAACTAGCGCAACTCCAACGCAAGAAACTTCTTCAACTGGCTATACCAAGGCCGATGTAGCGAAACGAGATACTGCTGCAAATTGCTGGACCATTATTGGAAATAAGGTTTATGACTTAAGCAATTGGGTATCACGTCATCCAGGTGGTTCCAGCTCGATTGCGTCATTATGTGGAATCGATGGCACTAGTCGTTTTAAGAACCAGCACGGTAGTTCTGGAAAGCCAAACTTCACTTTAGATAGCTATTACATCGGCGATTTGAAGTAGTGGTATTTTCGCCGGGTGATTGATCGCGCCCGGTTAAAAGAGTTACATAAAAAAGAGGAAGAACGTTTCCTCGCGCGCACACCAAAGAGTCGCGAACGTTTCGCTTCTGCCTCTGAGGTTATGCCTGGCGGCGTTCCGATGTCCTGGATGGCTAAATGGCCCGGGAAATATCCATTATTTGTGGCAACCGCAAAAGGCGCACACTTCACCGATGTTGATGGCAATGAATATATCGATCTCTGTTTAGGTGATACCGGTTCGATGACTGGGCATTC
>CAZCQR010000170.1:0-1069 GCA_964500885.1 uncultured Clavibacter sp. | reverse complement strand
GTGTTCAAAATGAGTATTCCTTGCTGAATAGAAAATGTGAGCGAGAAGTTCTTGCGGCAGCGAGAAATCTAGGTATTGGTTTCTTTGCTTGGTCCCCGTTAGGCAGAGGTGTTCTTACTGGAAAATATAGATCGGGCCTGCCTTCTGATTCACGCGGCGCTAGCCCGCATTTTTCTAGTTTTATTGAACCTTATCTATCCCAAGGATCTGCAAAGATAGTTGAAGCGGTCATGATTGCAGCTGACGGTTTAGGACTATCACCATTGGAAGTATCGATTGCCTGGGTTAGAGACATACCAGGGGTTTCTTCGATACTTATTGGCGCTAGAACTAGCGCGCAACTACGAGGTGTTTTAACCGCAGATAAAGTTGAACTACCTATTCCGGTTCGCGAAGCTCTAGATGATGTCTCAAGCTTGAATCATGAATCGGTATAAAGTTCGAACGCCGAACAAAAGAGATTCAATAGGTACTCGCTCGTCAACGCCATGAAAGAGCGCCATGAAATCAATATCTGGAGGTAACGCAAGTGGACTAAAGCCATACCCAGTAATTCCTAGTTTTGCTAGCGCTTTATTATCAGTTCCACCACTTAGCACATAAGGCACAACTATTCCTTCGGGATCTTCGGCGAGAATCGAATTAATCATCTTCTCCACCAGCTCTCCTGCAAAATCAACTTCTAGAGGAATGTCGGAAACCAAACTTTCAACCTCTATATCTGGCCCGATAATCTCTCTAATAGTGGGCAGTAATTCCGCTTCAAAACCGGGGATGGTTCTGCAATCTACAACTGCAGTTGCACTTTGTGGAATAACATTTGCTTTGTATCCAGCCTCCAGCATGGTCGGATTACTTGTATTTGTCAGCGTTGCACCAATCATTTTCGCAGCAGGTCCTAATTCCAGCAGAAGCTCATCAAAATTCGCTTCCTGATATGGAATTCCTGAAAGTTCCGAAATCTTCTCGAAGAGCGCCTGATTTGTTTTCGTAACACGCCTCGGCCATTGATAGTTGCCGATTTTTGAGACCGCTTCCGAAACCTTAGTAACCGCATTATCTCTATTGA
>CAZCQR010000169.1:0-1071 GCA_964500885.1 uncultured Clavibacter sp. | reverse complement strand
CAGATTGAATTAGAACCAGACATTGGCGGGGTATCTTCAGGTTCCATAATTATGAATGCGACTTGGGCCTCAGGATTAATTGGTTTTACTAAAAGATTCACATGTCGAAAGACGCCACCGCGAGGTTCGCGCAAGACATAGTTTCGTAAAGTTTGATCAGTTGCGATAAATCTAGATTTTTCCCAAAGCGTTTGACCTGGAATTTCGCCAACGCCATCGATAATTACATCGCCAACTTCACCTTCTGCGTGACAACTCACAATCCGAATTGGGGAGGAGAAATCGACTTTCGCCATAGGTCGCATTATGGTCCTTCTTATGAGACGAGCGCTATGGGTCGTTTTAATCTTTCTATTTATTCCACCTGCTTCTGCCCACACTTCATTGGTAAGCGCTAACCCAGCAGAGAAAAGCATTGTTGCGGAAGCACCACTTGCTATCTCATTGATGTTTAATGAAGATCTCTTATTGCTTGGCGATAAGAATCCAAATCAAGTTGATGTTGTCGATGAAGCTGGAATGAAAGTATCTGGCGAGGCAACTGTTAATGGACCAATAATTTCAGCGCCACTATCGATTGAAAATCCCGGTCGATATAACGTTAGTTATCGCGTTGCTTCCGGCGATGGCCATATCGTTACCGGCGAATATCACTTTACGGTGGCAAGTCCAGAGGTAATAAATACAGCAGAGGAACCAGCTGAAGATGGATCTAATTTATTGATCCGAGTTATCTGGGGATTGCTGATAATTTCAGCGATCGGATTGGTTGCTTTACTTCGCTTCCGAAAGTAAGTTTTTAATTCGAGTTACGCCTTCGACAATATCTTCATCAGAGGTTGCGTACGATAATCGTACGTAGCCGGATGGTCCGAAGGCCTCACCAGGAACTACTGCGACTTCAACTTCTTCCAAAATTAAATTAGCAAGTTCGGCCGAAGTTGTGGGGCGCTTACCGCGAATCTCTTTACCGAGTACACCTTTAACTGATGGATATACGTAGAAAGCTCCGGTCGGAGTTGGGCAGGTAACTCCTGGAATTTCATTTAACATCTTCACAATTAATTTACG
>CAZCQR010000168.1:0-1082 GCA_964500885.1 uncultured Clavibacter sp. | reverse complement strand
TGCAGAAGGCTATTGATTCGACTCATCGTGGATTTGAAGACATGATCCGAGCAATACCAAATGCGGTAGGCAAAAAACGTGGAGAACGATTAATCGAAGGCGCTTTCTTTACACGTGCTCGTCATGAAGGAAATGACATTGGTTATGACAGCATTATTGCTGCCGGATCACATGCTTGTATCCTCCATTGGATTAAAAATGATGGTGAATTACGTGATGGTGAACTAATTCTTATTGATGCCGGCGTTGAAGTTGAATCGCTTTACACATCTGATATCACTAGAACGCTTCCAATAAATGGAAAGTTCACCCCAGCACAACGAAAGATTTATACCTTGGTTTATGAGGCGCAAGAAGCCGGCATTAAAGCGGTAAAGCCTGGTGCCAAGTATCGCGACTTCCATAATGCAGCGATGGCAGTACTTGCAAAAGGTTTGGAAGAGATGGGTGTACTTCCTGTCTCTGCCGAAGAATCTCTGAAACCAGAGGTTGGTTTGCATCGCCGATGGACAGTTCATGGCAGTGGCCACATGCTCGGTATTGATGTTCATGATTGTGCCCAAGCTCGTAATGAAACTTATATCGATGGCGTTCTTGAAGAAGGAATGTTGTTGACAGTTGAACCAGGTTTTTATATCCACCCAGATGACACCTTATTCCCTGCTGAATATCGTGGAATTGGCGTTCGAATTGAAGATGACATCTTGGTTACCAAAGATGGTTGCATCAATATGAGCGGCGCCATGCCACGACACCCAGATGAAGTTGAAGCTTGGCTAGCCTCGCTTTGGAAGTAATTTAGAACGCAGAAACTTTCTAAATCTTCGGCGGTAACTTCCTCGGAGCCATTTTTCAGGAAAGTGGCTAATAATATTTCGATCAAAGTGAAGCATCGCGGCAGCAACCGTTTTGATATCAATCACTTCAGGATATACCGAATCACCGGTTGGAACTTGTGAATTACCCAGAGTTTCTAGGTCTCCAATTATCTTCACTTTTGAATTAACTAATTCACTCTTGATCTGGTTACCAATTTCATTCGCTTTTGCAACTGCCCAATCAGGAGTTAGTAAACGCGCCTT
>CAZCQR010000167.1:0-1093 GCA_964500885.1 uncultured Clavibacter sp. | reverse complement strand
AGCAAGAAAGTGCGATCCGAAACTTTCCGAACGTGGAGAATTGGCGATGCAGTAAGAGCAGCAGTTATTTTGTCCGCATGGTTTTGATCAACTGCATCACAAGTAACATCGATTACAACATTATCAATCTGAGATTCTGCAACATCGAGCGCCGTAATCATCGCTCCTTCGCGAGTGATGATTGTGGTTATCTCTGCAACTGGTTGAAACTCTGGTTTACCTTCAACGCGAATTGTTATGCCATACCCAGGAGAAGTACTTGCCATCAGACAACTCCGTAGAGGCGGTCTCCGGCATCACCCAAGCCAGGCACGATGTAACCATGTTCATTTAATTTTTGATCAAGCGCGCCAGTTACTACAGTAATTGGGAAAGTTGAATTTTCAAATGCGCGTTCAACTGTCTTGATACCTTCGGGAGCCGCCAATAAAGTAATTGCAGTTATATCTTTTGCGCCTCGTTCAATTAAGTAATTCATTGCTGCAACTAAAGTGCCACCTGTTGCCAACATCGGATCTAAAACATAACACTGCCGACCACTTAAATCTTCGGGCAAGCGATTTGCATATGTTGAAGCTTGGAGAGTTTTTTCATCGCGCACCATGCCAAGAAATCCAACATCAGCACTCGGTAATACGCGCATCATTCCTTCTAACATGCCAAGACCGGCTCGGAGAATTGGAACAACAACTGGACGTGGCGTTGCCAACATCGCACCTTTCATCGGCGCAACTGGCGTGACGATATCGACCGGATGAATCTTTACCTCACGAGTTGCTTCATAGGAAAGAAGCGTCACCAACTCTTCAACAAGATGGCGAAAGACTTGCGAATTTGTCTCTTTGTCACGCAGGACCGTCAATTTATGAGTGATTAGCGGATGATCAGCTACCAGCACTCTCATGGCGGCACTTTACTACCTCACTTATCGGTGGAACTATGAGGTGCTTCATTTCTTCAGCGCGGGGAGGTGTGAGATGGCAAACGAAACCTTGGAATTTGCAGTTCTTGCCTGGCGTGAAGAAGGAAAATGGAATTTATCGCGATTACCTGATGATGCGATTCAAGATATCGGAATCGCACTTGATGCCCT
>CAZCQR010000166.1:0-1093 GCA_964500885.1 uncultured Clavibacter sp. | reverse complement strand
GCCTCGTAGATGCTCTGAATTGAAGCATCAAGCGCCTTATCGAAATCTGCATCGCTAAGTTGCGCTGTTAGACCTTCGACTAGTGCGCGAGAGAAGCTAGCAATTACACCATTGTTCTGCGCAAGTAATTTATTGGCATCATCACGTGAATATCCACCAGAGAGCGCAACAACACGGACAACTCGTGGGTGAGATACCAATTCCTGATAGAGATTAGTTGTTGTCGGAATTGTTAACTTGAGCATGATGTTCTGATCGCCAGAGAGACTATCGGCATATTCGATTAATGATTTCTTAAGTAGGTTCTCTGCTTCTGCCTTCTCTGGGCTCTTAATATTTACTTCCGGCTCGATAATCGGAACTAATCCGCCAGCAATAATTTCTTTACCGATTTCAAATTGTTGCTTAACAATTGCATTTACACCTGCTGGGTTGGCTAGGTTAATAACCGAACGCATCTTAGTTCCGAAGACACCGTGCTTATTAGCAGCTGCAATTCGTGCTTGTAGCTCTGGAATTGGCTTCATCAGTTGTACGCCATCTGCTTCTGCTGCAAGACCGTTATCGACCTTTAGGAATGGGACAACGTGCTTCTTGCTCCAGAGATACTCAGCAGTTCCAATGCCATCAATGGTGCGTTCCATAGTCATTTCAAAAAGAATTGCGCCGATAACACGATTGCCATTAAATGATGGTGATTTGATTAAACGAGAACGCATTTCATGAATTCGATCAAACATCTCAGCTTCGTTTGAATAAGAACTCTCATCAAGTCCATATTGCAGAAGGGCCTTTGGAGTACTACCACCGCTCTGATCTAGAGCTGCAATAAATCCCTTGCCTGACTTCATCTGCTGGAGCATCTCGTTATTCATGGTTCTCCTATTGGTTATCTTGAGTTCATTCTAATGGTCGAATTTCCAGTCATAAAATCGACGCGGTACGGTAAGCCCATGGCTGATAGCAGTTTCGATATCGTCTCAAAAGTTGATCGGATGGAGCTTGATAACGCTTTAAATCAAGCTTCTCGTGAAGTCGCAACGCGATTTGATTTTAAAGATACCGGTGTGAAAATTGAGATCTCCGGTGAACG
>CAZCQR010000165.1:0-1095 GCA_964500885.1 uncultured Clavibacter sp. | reverse complement strand
TAGAAGGAGACGGCAGTGCCATTACCAAAACGAAAAATGTCACGTTCACGCACTCGCCATCGTCGTAGTTCTTGGAAGGCAACTCCTGCAGCAACATCAAATTGCAGCCAGTGCCAACAGCCAAAGTTGCAACACACTGCATGCCCTACATGTGGCACGTATAAGAATCGCCAAGTTCTAGAGGTTTAACTCTGTCCCGGGAGCTGAATGAAAAGCTCGGGGTCCAATTAAGTCCAGAGCTACTTAAGCTCGCGCTTACTCACCGATCCTTTGCCTACGAATCTGGTGGTTTGCCAACTAATGAAAGATTAGAGTTTCTTGGCGATAGCGTTCTTGGACTCATAATTACCGAAGCGCTCTATGAAAGATTTCCAGATTTAGATGAATCTCGATTATCGCCACTTCGCTCTGGCGTCGTCAATATGCGTGCGCTCGCAGCAATTGCGCGCACATTAAATCTAGGTGCCGCTCTACATATTGGTAAAGGTGAAGAAGTAACAGGTGGTCGCGATAAGAATTCAATTCTTGCTGATGCGTTTGAGGCGCTTATCGGTGCAATTTATCTTGAGCTGGGCTTCGAGAAATCAAAAACAATCATCTTGCAACTAATGTCAGATGCAATTGAGGAGGCTATTACTCGAGGCTCAGGGCTAGATGGCAAAACTGCTCTCCAGGAAATTGTCGCAGCAAAAGGTTGGTTACCCCCAGAATATCGAGTCGCTGAATCAGGGCCAGATCACGATAAGAGTTTTGAGGCGATTGCAATTGTGAACGGCCATGAATTTCCAGTTGGCCGAGGTAAGAGTAAGCGCGAAGCCGAGCAAGATGCGGCACGAATGGCTTTTGAAGCAATAAATAATTTGAAGTAGTCATGCCAGAGTTACCGGAAGTTGAGACAGTTCGACGTGGCCTTGCCCCTGTTCTTACCGGGAAGCGAATTAGATCGATCAAATCTTTACATTCCAGGTTAGAGCGTAGAAATGATGGACGGAGGCTGGCTTCAACAGCTGGCTCTAAAATTTTGAGCGTTGAGAGAAGAGGAAAATTCCTCTGGTTCAAACTTGATAGTGATCTGGCAATCGTCGGCCATCTTGG
>CAZCQR010000164.1:0-1097 GCA_964500885.1 uncultured Clavibacter sp. | reverse complement strand
ATTGCAGATGCAATCTGCTCTTCATCGCGGATATCGCATTGAATTGGTAGAGCTTCTCCCCCGGCCTGATTAATCTCTTCTGCAGCTGTAAAAATAGTTCCAGGCAACTTTGGGTGTGGATCAGAAGTTTTCGCAGCAATTGCAACTTGGGCACCATCTTGTGCTGCTTTAACTGCAATTGCCAACCCAATTCCACGTGAGCCGCCCGTAATAAAGATTCGCTTATCTTTTAATGACATTTACTTGCCCCGTTTCGCTAGAAAATTCATAAAAGCTTCGCGCGCCTCATCTGATTGCAACGCCATTTGAAATAGCTCTCCTTCAGCCCTCATCACAGCAGCAACCTTTTCATGTAATTCACTTTTTAGCAGCGCTTTAGTCTGAATAATCGCATTTGGCGGCTGGGCTGCGATCTTTTCTGCGTACTCTCGAACTTTTTCAAGCGGCGTCTCAGAAATTTCTGCAATCAAGCCAAATTCCTTTGCTGTCTTTGCATCAAAACCTTCACCTGTTAGAAAAACTTTACTTGCAGCTTGATGGCCTACTAGTCGTGGGAATAAAAGCGAAGCACCAGCTTCTGGAACTAGCCCTAAATTAACAAAAGGCATCACAAACTTGGCGCTGGAATCTGCCACAACAATGTCGCAATGAAGCAGCAACGTGGTGCCAATTCCAATCGCATTTCCACTTACAGCGGCCAAAACCGGTTTTGCAAAACTGTGAATTGCCTCAAGAAAGTTCATAACTGGCGAGCCAGGCTCAAGTGGCGGTTCATTTAGAAAATCGAATAGATCGTTGCCGGCTGTGAAGTGAGCTGATGAAGTGCTCAGAATTATTGCCCGAATTCCAAAATCGCCATTTGCCTCATTTATGGCATCAGCTAGCGCTTGATACATCTCTCGAGTAAGCGCGTTCTGCTTCTCGGGACGATTAAAGGTAAGGGTTAATATTGGACCATCGGTTTGGCGAAGGATTAGATCCATCCGCGCATCCTATCGGCGGAGAAGTCAAAGTTCTTTCGCAGACGGAGTTCAGAGCAACGGAGAGCTTATGGATCGCCTGACAATACTTACTAGAGATTTAACGCCCTTTGAGCA
>CAZCQR010000163.1:0-1118 GCA_964500885.1 uncultured Clavibacter sp. | reverse complement strand
GCTCGTTATAAACAGTTAGGTAGTAGTAAACATTCTCACTATTTTCACCATACATCCGCCTCAAACCATCTTTAACAATATGGCCTAACTCGTAACCAAATGCTGGATCATAAGAAATAACTGCTGGATTAGTAGATGCCAACAGCAGCGAGTGGCCATCTTCATGTTGCAGACCCTCACCATTTAATGTAGTTCTGCCTGCAGTAGCACCTAATACAAAGCCTCTAACCAATTGATCACTTGCTGCCCAGAAAGAGTCGCCAGTTCGCTGGAAACCAAACATAGAGTAGAAAATATAGATTGGAATCATTGGTTCATCATGAGTGGCATAGGAGGAGCCAACTGCGGTAAATGAAGCAACAGATCCCGCTTCATTTATACCTTCATGCAAAATTACACCCTCTTTAGATTCCTTATAAGAGAGCATTAACTCTCGATCAACTGAGGTGTAGCTCTGACCATGTGGTGAGTAAATTTTTAAAGTTGGAAATAATGAATCCATGCCAAATGTTCTGGCCTCATCAGGAATAATTGGCACAAATCGTTTGCCCATACCTGGATCTTTAATTAAATCCTTAAGCAATCTAACAAATGCCATTGTGGTTGCAACCTCTTGCGCACCAGAGCCACGTTTAACTGACTCATAACTTTCATCCTTAGGTTGTGGCAATGGCTTGGAAACAGAACGTCTAGAAGGTAAAAAGCCACCCAGCTCACTCCGGCGTTGCATCATGTACTGATACTCAGGTGAATTTATTCCTGGATGACAATAAGGCGGCAACTTGGCATCTAACTCTTCATCTTTAATTGGAATAAATAATCTATCCCTAAAGTTTTTAAGATCATCTAATGTCATCTTCTTCATTTGATGTGTTGAGTTTCTAGCTTCAAAGTGTGAGCCTAAAGTCCAACCCTTAATAGTTTTAGCCAAAATTACTGTTGGCCGGCCATTATGTTCACTAGCTGCTTTATAGGCGGCGTATAGTTTTTGATAATCATGTCCACCGCGCTTTAGATTCCAAATATCATCATCACTCCAAGATGAAACCATTGCAGCTGTTCTTGGATCTCTACCAAGGAAATTCTCTCTGACAAATGCGCCATTTTCAGATTTAAAG
>CAZCQR010000162.1:0-1128 GCA_964500885.1 uncultured Clavibacter sp. | reverse complement strand
CATCCCGGACCACAACCGGGTGCTCTACCAGCTGAGCTACGCCCACCACGTAAGGTGAAGTCTATCTGATGTTTATGGCTGGCCATTATCTGATCTTTATCGAGTGCAATCGTTGAAGTTTTCACGGAAGAAATCTCCATTTGTCCACATTTTCTAGATAAGAAAATTTCCCTCTCAGAATTTAAAGTATCAAAGGCCAGTGCCTCTTGCCGACTCTTACATTCAAAGCCAGAACGATTCAGCGAAACCGAAAGTTATAAATCCGCAAAGTGATATGCCAAGCCCTTACGGACCATTGCAAAGACTCCTCGAAGATAACGAAATTGAAGAGATTTGGATTAACTCGCCACAAAGAATCTTTATCGCCAAGAATGGCAAGAGCCAATTAACAAATATCGTTTTGACGGGTGACGAAGTAAAAGCACTAATGGATCGGATTCTGCTCTGGAGCGGAAAGCGAATAGATCTATCACAACCTTTTGTCGATGCAAGACTTCCTGATGGCAGTCGACTCCATATTGTGATACCAGAAATTACTGCCGAGCACTGGGCAATAAATATTAGAAAGCATCTTTATCGCGGCAAGTCATTAACAGATTTAGTAAATCTTGAAGTTATGACGGAGGAGATTGCAGAATTCTTACAGAACGCAGTAATGCGAAAGTTGAATATTCTAGTTAGCGGATCTACTCAGGCAGGGAAGACAACTTTATTGAATGCGCTTATTAGCGGTATTCCTGTTTCAGAGAGAGTAATAACAATTGAAGAAGTTTTTGAGTTGAAACCAAAGCTTCCAGATTGTGTCGCGCTTCAAACCAGAGGTGTAAACCTGGACGGAAGTGGGGAGATTGGAATTCGTAGATTAATAAAGGAGTCATTACGAATGCGCCCGTCAAGAATTGTCATTGGCGAAATTCGAGAGGCAGAATCACTTGATCTCTTGATTGCTTTGAACTCTGGAATTCCCGGGATGGCCACGATTCATGCAAACTCAGCAGAAGAGGCGATTCGAAAACTACAAACTTTGCCGTTATTGGCCGGCGAGAACATAACCCAAGATTTTCTGACTCCTACGGTTGCAAGGGCGATAGACATTGTGATTCATGTCGGAATGGATCAGGAGGGTGC
>CAZCQR010000161.1:0-1131 GCA_964500885.1 uncultured Clavibacter sp. | reverse complement strand
CGCGATACCTACGGTTAAAAGTAGAGCCCATCTCCTCGCTAATCGCTCGCCTAATCCACATCCAGAGCCATTTTTTGGGTGGCCCACGTCTTGCCAACCACTAAGATTTGAGGGTACCCAGGCCGAATTTCGGGCCAGAGCCGGTTCTAAAGGGGTTTAGGTGGCGGATAAGAAGGTCTCTCGTGCTTATGACGCGAGCGCTATTACCGTGCTCGAAGGTCTTGAGGCGGTACGTAAACGCCCCGGTATGTATATCGGATCCACTGGAGAGCGCGGCCTACATCATCTTGTCTACGAAGTTGTCGATAACTCTGTCGATGAAGCGCTCGCCGGTTACTGCACAGAAATAAATGTTGCACTCCTAAGTGATGGCGCAGTTCGCGTTACTGATAACGGTCGAGGAATTCCTGTTGATATTCACCCAGTCGAAAAGAAACCCGCACTTGAAGTTGTCCTAACAGTTTTACATGCTGGTGGAAAGTTTGGCGATGGTGGTTATTCAGTTTCTGGTGGTTTACATGGTGTTGGTGTTTCTGTAGTTAACGCATTAAGTCGAGATTTAAGAGTAAATGTAAAACGTGATGGGTTTTCTTGGGAACAGAGTTACAAACTCGGAGTTCCAACCGCGCCACTAAAGAAGGGCAGCGCCACTGATCAAACCGGAACTGAAATCACCTTCTGGCCCTCTGCAGATATCTTTGAAACTACCGATTTTTCTTTTGAAATTCTCGCCACTCGATTCCGTGAAATGGCATTTCTAAATAAAGGTTTGAAAATTACGCTACGTGATGAACGAGCTAGCCATGTTGATGAAAAAGGCGAACCAATTTCAGTTGAGTATTGCTATGAAGGTGGCATTGTTGACTTTGTTAAACACCTAAATACAACTAAAGGCGTTACCCATAAATCCATCATTGCTTTTGATGCCGAAGATACTAAGAACAAAATGTCACTTGAAGTTGCGATGCAATGGAACACTGGTTTTACCGAATCGGTTTACACCTTCGCAAATACCATTAATACTCAAGAAGGTGGAACCCATGAAGAGGGCTTCCGCACCGCACTTACCTCAATTGTTAATAAATTTGGCGAAGAGTGGGGATATATTCGCAAAAAGGAAGATCGCCTAAC
>CAZCQR010000160.1:0-1166 GCA_964500885.1 uncultured Clavibacter sp. | reverse complement strand
TACGCCGTTCGATAGCGATGATAAATTCGAAATCCTTCAAATCTGATTCTGCAGCGATATCAAGAACTCGCTCTAGCGTTGAAAGCCCCGCATCAATATCGCCATTTAATACCTGTGCCTTGCCCAATTCAAATGAGGCATAAGTTAACCGGCGTTGATCATGAGCAGTCTCAAAAACATCAACAGATTTCTGGGCATATAGAAGAGCTTTCTCGGCATCATTTATTTCAACATAGCAATGAGCTAATTTCTGATCGCAACGCGCAACTTGAATTACCTCTTGTGATTTCTTGAAATATTCACGGGCTTCCAAGAAAGTGTCGATAGCCTTTTGATAATTCTTTAGTTCACGGAAGGCGCAACCAATTAAGTAGTAATCATTTGCTGTGCCAAGCTCGTTGCCATCCACCAAATGCTCTTGGGCGCACTCCTCCATACATTCGATTGCTTTTTGATATTCCTTTGATGAGTACCACCACTCACCTAATGTGCAGGCAAGTTCTAACGCCATTGGAGATTTATTTTCGCGGAGTAATTCCACAGCTTTACTCATCGCAGAAGCTGCTTCGCTCATGCGTTTTAATTGATTTAAGTTGTAACCAATCGCTGAATATGCCTGCGCTAATCCTTCGCGAGGCGCAGCGGTTCCAAGTTCGGCATAAATATCTCTCGCAGTTTCAGCCAAAGCTAAGGCTTCGTCATATTGACCACGCGCATAAATACGCGCGCTTAATTCGTAATAAGTACTTGCTCGATCTACGCCTTGAGTTTCTGGAATCCGTTCCCACAACATTTCTTCTGTGATGATTTCATCATTTGCATCATCTTCGTTGTGTTCGTTTCCCAAGGCACATCCTCTCTTAGAGACAAGCAAAACTTATCAGTTGGGCCAACTTCAGGTCGGTGAAAACTCTAGATTGAGTCTTGCTTACCTAACGTAACTTCAAAAATCTGGCTGCCACCGCTTGGCAGATCAACCTTTATTTTGATGGTGTCACCCGGGGCATAAGATCGGATTCGCACAATTGCGGTAATTAGATCATTGATCTTTTTGCCATCAATCTCACGAATTACCGAGCCATTTGGAATTCGTGCTTTGGCGGCCGCCTCGCCATCGACGACGCGCAAGATTCGAGCGCCGGTACCGGTGTAATTGGTATCAAAAT
>CAZCQR010000159.1:0-1177 GCA_964500885.1 uncultured Clavibacter sp. | reverse complement strand
CGGCGCTCTTTTCCTTTAGCGCGCCATTGCTATCAAAATCATTTGTGGTGGCAAGGCGTTTACCGGCGACGCTAAGGAGTCTTGCGCTAAAACCTTGATCGGTAGTTGCAGTTAAATCCCACCAGGTTGATGCGATAAATGCCATACGTTCGCGTTCGCGCTCGACAATTAATCTAGTTGCAACCGATTGCACGCGGCCCGCAGAGATGCGTGGCATAACTTTCTTCCAGAGAACTGGTGATAAGCGATAGCCATAGAGGCGATCGAGAACTCTTCTGGTTTCTTGAGCATCTACAAGCTTTTGGTCGATATCTCTTGTTTCATTTACCGCTTTGAGAATTGCATCCTTGGTAATTTCATTAAAGACCATCCGCTTTACCGGAACTTTAGGACGAAGAATTTCCATTAGGTGCCAAGCAATTGCTTCACCTTCGCGATCTTCATCGGTAGCCAGGATTAATTCATCAGAATCTTTAAGTAGATCTTTTAACTCTTGGACTTTATCTTTCTTGTCGCGATTGATCACATAGAGTGGAGCGAAATCATTTTCGATATCTACGCCTTCGCGTGACCAGGCGAATTTCTTATATTCCTTTGGGATATCAGCAGCGCGTTGTGGCAAGTCTCTGATGTGGCCGATGGATGCCTCGACGACATAGTCGTCGCCGAGGTAGCCACCAATCTTTCTTGCCTTTGCTGGTGATTCAACAATCACCAACTTCTTTAGCTGCTTTGCCAAGTTAGCCGATCGAGGTTGACTTTTGACGTCCGCGAACTAGCGCTGCGATGATGATGAGGGTTGCGACAAGTGCAATTAGAAGATTTGCAGTGTCATTTCCTTCAAGAGTAAATCGCACAACAGCTGGTGTTACGAGCAAGGCAACCAAGTTCATAACTTTGATCAATGGGTTGATTGCAGGGCCAGCGGTATCTTTAAATGGATCGCCGACGGTGTCACCGATAACAGTTGCAGCATGTGCATCGCTGCCCTTGCCGCCATGATGTCCATCTTCAACCATCTTCTTTGCGTTATCCCATGCGCCACCAGAGTTAGCTAGGAATACCGCCATCAAAGTTCCGGTACCAATTGCGCCCGCAAGATATGCGCCAAGTGCGCCTACACCAAGACCGAAGCCAACAGCGATTGGTGCCATAACAGCAAGGAGACCTGGGGTTG
>CAZCQR010000158.1:0-1188 GCA_964500885.1 uncultured Clavibacter sp. | reverse complement strand
GCACCCTCCTGATCCATTCCGACATGAATCACAATGTCTATCGCCCTTGCAACCGAAGGAGTCAGAAAATCTTGGGTTATGTTCTCGCCGGCCAATAACGGCAAGGTTTGTAGTTTTCGAATCGCTTCTTCGGCTGAGTTTGCATGAATCGTGGCCATGCCGGGAATTCCGGAGTTCAAGGCAATCAAGAGATCTAGTGATTCCGCCTCTCGAATTTCACCTATGACAATTCTTGAAGGACGCATTCGCAGTGACTCCTTTATTAATCTACGAATTCCGATCTCCCCGCTTCCATCTAGGTTTGCACCTCTAGTTTGAAGCGCGACACAGTCAGGAAGCTTTGGTTTCAACTCAAAGACTTCTTCAATTGTTATCACTCTCTCTGAAACAGGAATGGCGCTGATAAGCGCATTCAATAAAGTTGTCTTACCTGCCTGAGTAGATCCACTAACTAGAATATTCAACTTTTGCATTACTGCATTTTGTAGGAACTCTGCAATCTCCTCTGTCATTACGTCAAGATTTACTAGATCCTTTAATGACTTGCCGCGATAAAGATGCTTTCTGATATTTATTGCCCAGTGCTCTGCTGTAATTTCTGGAATCACAATATGTAGTCGACTGCCATCGGGAAGTCTTGCATCAACAAAAGGTTGCGATAGATCTATTCGCTTTCCGCTCCAGAGCAGAATCCGATCCATTAGTGCTTTTACTTCGTCACTAGTCAGAACGATATTTGTTAATTGGCTCTTACCATTCTTAGCGATAAAGATTCTTTGCGGTGAGTTAATCCAAATCTCTTCAATTTCTTTATCGTCGAGGAGTCTTTGCAAAGGTCCATAAGGACTTGTCACATCATTTTGCGGATTTATAACTTTAGGTTTCTCTGAATCGCTCTGGCGTTGAGTAAAAGCATCAGTAAGTGGCACTGGCCCTTGATACTTTAAATTCAAAGTTGGAATTTTTCTGGTCTAGAAATTGTGGACAACTGTAGATTTCTTCGGTGAAATCTTCAGCGGTTGTACGCGATGCTGTTGTACGCAATGTGGTTGTACCCAGTGTGGTTGTACGCAGTGTGGTTGTACTCAATAAAGATCAGATGATGGCCACCCATAAACATCAGATAGACTTCGCCTTACGTGGTGGGCGTAGCTCAGCTGGTAGAGCACCCGGTTGTGGTCCGGGATG
>CAZCQR010000157.1:0-1217 GCA_964500885.1 uncultured Clavibacter sp. | reverse complement strand
ACTGCACGAATAATTATTGGAAAGATGCTGGGCTTACCAATGACACAGTGGGCAAGTATTGGTGGTTTATCAAATGCATCTTGGTCAATTTTGGAGAACGGACATCATCGCGCCGGTTGGATTTTGGTTGAACATAATGCAGGATCTTTACCTGAACCTATTTATGGAGAAGAGAGCGGCGCCTGAGGTAAGGTGCGCCTGCTTACGGGGCTATGGCGCAGCTGGTAGCGCACCTGCATGGCATGCAGGGGGTCAGGGGTTCAAGTCCCCTTAGCTCCACATGGAAGAAATTCGGGGATTACCTTTACAACGTATTCCAAATCGCTGGAGCGCTACAGACATTCCAGATCTAACTGGGAAAAGATTTCTAATCACTGGCGCAACGAGCGGTATTGGTAAAGAGGCGGCACGTGAATTAGCAAGAGTTGGCGCCTCCGTCACAATTGCGGCTCGAGATTTGGCAAAAGCCGAAAGAGTAAAGAAAGAACTCTCTGATTCACGAATTGATCTACTCAAATTGGATTTAACTGATCTAGAAAGTGTTCGAAATGCAGCCCGAGAGATAAATTATGAAATAGATGTATTGATTCTGAATGCTGGCATTATGGCAATTCCGTTTCGCACCACTAAAGACGGTTTTGAAATGCAGATCGGAACTAATCATTTAGGACACTTCGCATTTGCCGGCTTAATTAAGGATAGAGTCAAGGACCGCGTGATTACAGTTTCAAGCCAGGCACATAGAACAGGATCATTTGGCGCAAATACTTCAGATGCAATTCGCGATATCTGTTTTGGAAAGAATAAGTATTCTGCTTGGGGTGCATATGGGGCAAGCAAGTTAGCAAATCTGTTATTCACCTTTGAACTAGAGAGAATTGCACGACAAAATAATTGGAGTTTCAACGCTTTTGCCGCACATCCAGGATATTCCAATACCAATCTCCAAGCGGTGGGCCCACAATTTCGTGGAAATATTTGGGAAGAACGAGCTACATCATTTATGAATGCAGTAGTTGCACAATCTGCTTCCCGAGGGGCGTTACCGATGCTCTGTGCTGCAACATTTCCAAATCTTTACGGAGCAACATATTTAGGACCAGATGGATTTATGGAGATGCGAGGCTTTCCTAAAGCGGTTCGAGCAAGATCTATTGCCTATGATCAAAATCTTGCAGCAAATCTTTGGCAGGTAAGTGAAGAATTAACTGGCGTAA
>CAZCQR010000156.1:0-1237 GCA_964500885.1 uncultured Clavibacter sp. | reverse complement strand
GGATGACCCACATTTGAAACCAAGGTCTTTAGACGTTCAATATCTGATTGGTTGGCACATTTGGCAACTATGGTCGGCCGTGACCTATGAAGTAATTCAGATGTCTTACCAAAGAAAATAACTTCGCCTTTCCGGAGCATTACTAGATACTCAGCAATCATCTCAATCTCTGAGAGCAAGTGAGATGAAACGAAAACCGTAACGCCACGTTTAGCAAGATCGGATAGTAAATCTCTAATTTCTTGAATACCCGCTGGGTCTAAGCCATTAGTTGGTTCATCCAGTATCAAGAGTTTTGGATCTGGCAACAATGCAGCGGCAATTCCTAGCCGTTGTTTCATGCCCAATGAATAATTCTTGTATTTATCATCACCACGTCCAGCTAGTCCGACAAGTTCAATTAGCTCCGGTACTCGTGAGTGTGAATATCCCCCGAGCGTTGCAAGAACTCGAAGATTTTCTGAACCTGTCAGAGCTGGATAAAAAGCTGGTCCTTCAATCATGGCGCCAACTTTTGAGAGATAACGTCCTGGATGCGAAATAGATTGATCTAGAATCTCACCACTTCCAGATGTGGGATCAATCAGACTTAGCAACATTCGTATCGTTGTAGTTTTTCCAGATCCATTTGGACCAACAAAACCACAGATTGTGCCGAGCGGAACTTCAAAAGTTGCATTCTTAACGGCAACTAAATCGCCATAGGATTTAGAAAGGCCCTTTACTGCAATTGCGCTCACCGCGAAACCCTATCTGCTAAACCTTGCGTAAATCTCTCATCAACACAAATATGGAATACGCACTGATAGCGGCAGGTAGCGCATTCCAGCGCTCAAGTGGACTCCGAGAGATCAGGTTCACCGCTGCACTTGCGAGGCTCAACCAGAAGAAGAATTGCAACATTCGAAGGCGCTGCTTTGCAAAGGCAAAAACTTGTAAAGAAAGCAAAGCAACATTAACGATGTAAAGTAGACGAAGCCAGATTGGAAAAACTTCAAATTGCCCACCAGCTGCACGTGGAAGTGCCCACTCAATATTTAAGACAACCAAACTGACAATAAACAAACTCCATGCGGAAGATACATAGAAAGCTAAGTTCAAAAACTTTTTCATTAGTTTTCGCACTTGCAAATTTGCTCTTGGCTCAATCCGGCGAGTGCCGAATCTATATGCTCCCCGCAACCTGACCAAGTGAACTTGCCACAATTTCCACAGGTAACTCTGCTACACATTAACT
>CAZCQR010000155.1:0-1255 GCA_964500885.1 uncultured Clavibacter sp. | reverse complement strand
GTTAAAGCAGGTATGGGACGTGAGGCAGCACATGAGGTAATTAAAAAACATGCAACTACAAATACTGCTAGTAACTTCTTTAAAGCTTTAAGTGAAGATAAGGATTTTCCATTAGATCTAAATCAATTAAGTGCGTTAATAAAAAACCCAGCTGATTTTGCCGGTAGTGCGATTGAACAATCTGCGCAGGTGGCAGATTTAATTAGAAAAGTGACCAAGGGTGAGATTTCAAAGGTTGATCTACAAACTTTAATTTAAGATCTAAATATGAAAAATGATCCACAGATTAAAGCTCAAGTTAATGAGATTTTAACCTTAATAAAAAAACTATCCCCAGGTAAATTAGTTGAACTTCGAATTCCAGGTTACGGTGCGATTCAATGTGTTGCAGGTGGTAATCACAAACGTGGCACACCACCAAATACAGTTGAGATGAGTGGAGCGGTATTAATCAAGTTATGCAGTGATCCCAACCTGTGGGCTGATCTAGTAGCTTCTGGCCAGATCCAGGCCTCTGGAGTTGCAAGTGATCTATCCCAAGTATTTGCCCAACTTTCACAGCATTATCCCCGTAGGTAGGGTGAAATATTTTGGCTAAAAGTAGGGTTGATTAGATAATCTTTACCTCTACGGCAGAGCATTTTTACTTGTGAAGGAGGCCCCCACCTATGGGACGTGGCCGATCAAAAGCTAAACAAACTAAGGTTGCAAGGGATCTTAAGTACTCAAATCAGGATATGGATTTAGAGCGGCTAGCTAAAGAGCTACATGGTGAGCTACCAAATAAAAACTCTAACCAAGATGATGATTTATATAAGGATGAGGATTACAAGTAATACTTAATTTAGTGATTTCAAGATTTCAATTTAGTAGTACGGTTTACTAATGCGTCCAACCCCATATGTGGCATCCCTTAGAGTTTATGAACCAATAGATTCATTTGAGGTAGCTGATCAATTACGTTGGTCACAAATTGCAATTACCTCCCCTACCGGCTGGGATGAACAGGTTAGATCATTAAAACGAAGCATTACTAGTGAGCCAGTAAATTTAAAACCAGATGGTGCCCACGTATTAGAACATGAGGGCAAAAGATATGTTGCTCCCTGGTCAACAGCTGCAAGATGTTGGGCCGCACTTGATGATTTTAAATACACACTGCCACCTTCTGTAATTAAATTTTTTGTTCCACAAACAATCGAGGATTCAATAAATAGCAGTATTGATATGGTCGAAGATAAGGTCTCCCATATTC
>CAZCQR010000154.1:0-1305 GCA_964500885.1 uncultured Clavibacter sp. | reverse complement strand
ATAAAAGCTTGTCGTCTTTAGTTAGCCTAAGGCTAAGAAAAATTTATTGGAAAGTAGGTCAGGAAATTGATTAACTTATATCTTGATAGCTCTGATAAAGATGTTGTAATTGATTTGCTAAGTACTGGCTTATTCAAGGGAATAACCACAAATCCAGTAATACTTCAAAAGTCTAAACACACTTTTTCAGACCTACCAGATATCTATAAGTGGGCAAAAAATGCTGGAGCTGAACAAATTTTCTTTCAAAGCTTTGGTTCAGATAAGCAAACAATTGTCTCTAACGCACACAAAATTTTGAAGATATCACCAGAAATCATCATCAAAGTTGTCGCAAATCCGGAAGGAATTTCTGCCTGCCGGGAATTATCTAAGTCGGGAGTTAAGACCTTGCTAACAGCTGTGTATTCACCAATTCAAGCAGTAGTAGCAGATACAGCAGGGGCAGATTTTATTGCTCCTTATTTAGGCAAGATGCAAGATTTAGGAAGAAGTGGATTTGATGAGGTTACGCAAATGCATAATATTCTTACCACAACAAATAGCTCCACAAAAATTTTATTAGCCAGTGTAAGAGATATTGAATCCATTGTAAGAATGTCACAAGTTGGAATAAATCACTTTACAATATCGACTCAACTTGCAAAAGAAATTTTAAATGATGAAGCCAGTAACGCAGCAATTAAAGTTTTCAATGAGATTACCGGAAATTAATGAGCTTACAACAATTAAAATTATCAGATCTAATTGATCAAGCTAAAAGTATTTTAGCCAGTAATAAAAGAAGTATTTTGGCAGTTGCAGGCGCACCTGGAGCTGGAAAGACAACCATTACTCAAAGTATCTTGCAAGCACTTGGGCCAGATAATGTTGTAATTGTGCCAATGGATGGATTTCACTTATCTAATTCAATACTTAAAAAATGGGATCGAAGATCTAGAAAAGGTGCATGGGATACTTTCGATGCAGATGGATATATAAATCTGGTAAATCGTATTAGGAATCAACAGGAAGAAGTGGTTCTAGCACCGGATTTTGATAGAGATATAGATGAATCTATTGGTGGGGCCATTGAAGTTCATAGAAATACACCTTTAATTTTACTCGAAGGAACTTTTCTATTTTCGGAGTTTGGTTCATGGCCAAAATTATTACCACTAATCGATCATGGCTGGTTTGTCTCCTTAGACAGTGCCACAAGACAACAACGATTGGTGGATCGCCACATAAAGCATGGTATGCAGCCAAATCAGGCTACACAATGGGCATTAACTACAGATGAAGAAAATGCAAAAGCAGTGGAAT
>CAZCQR010000153.1:0-1305 GCA_964500885.1 uncultured Clavibacter sp. | reverse complement strand
AAACCAACTGTGAGATCCAATATTCAAATGTTGGCAGTCTCATTTCCTGATGCTCCGGCTACGGGTAACCCGTATGTTGAACATGAAAAGGAAATAAAATTCTTCCTAGAGACTTTAGTTAATGTCTCTGATGTACCAATCACGCCTCAATTCCGAAAAGTTGAAAAATATCTACAGATGCCTAAAAAGGTTGAGGATTACAAAGTTTATATACATCAAGCCAATATGGCAGATTTCACGAGAGATGTTGTGAGCTTATGGGATGCTGAAATCAACTTTAGTGACATCGACTATGTATTTATTGTTGCTCCAACGACGTTATTTATCCAACAATTCAATCGCGCTATTTGGATGGATTTTCCAACGAGCGAAAAATATATAACTAATGCTTTTGTTGCAGGCCCACTTAAATCAGATGGAACAAATCGCAACTCTCAATACCCCGGAGTCACACAAAATTATTGGCTTCCGCAAATGCCGTTCGCAATGATTCATGAAGGTATCTATCATTTAGCGGGACTTGATGATCATTTAGGTAATGAGAAAACTCTGGATCCACGCGAACCTGATCCCACAAACCCAGAAGATATGGGTACGGGAAGATGGGGAAACATGTCGACCATGGTTGGTGATTTATTGATCTGGGATAAATGGACCATTGGATTTATCGAAGATTCACAAGTGCGCTGTGCTGATCCGGCAAAAACTTCAACACATTGGCTACGCCCTGGATCAAGCAAAGGCATTTTTGAAAAATTGCTCGTTATTCCTCTATCAAGTACGAAGGGAATAGTTGTTGAATCAAGACGTTCAACTGGATTGAACTACAAGTATCCAAAGGCGTCAGAAGGTGCGTTGGTTTATACAGTAGACACGATGGACACGCGCTTTGGTTATGGAGTTGCTGTCAGAAGACCTACAAATAGACCTGCAAATCGATTTGCACATGGTTTCGCTTTGGGCGACGCAGCGTTGAAAAAGGGCGAATCACTTATTGTGAATGGAGTGAAAATTTCAGTTACAGATGCGGGTGAATTTGGTGACGTGGTTAAAGTTGAAAAAGCTTAATCTGTTTCAACTTTAGAGTTAGTCGTGCCTAAGTTTTGAAAGAGATGCGTGCCGACTACGGGAATCGAACCCGCGCTTTCCGATCCAGAGTCAGAGATGCTGCCACTACATCAAGCCGGCACGCATGCGAAGTTTCAATGAAAAGAATGAACTATTTGATTGATTTTTATATAACTGTGGAAAAGGTCCGAGCAGATTAACCGCCCGGACCTCAACCTTTTAAATTGCCGGCTTTTG
>CAZCQR010000152.1:0-1318 GCA_964500885.1 uncultured Clavibacter sp. | reverse complement strand
TCATTGTTGTTGTAAATAGGTACTCCCAAGCAACATCGTATTGACCAATAAATGTTGTTAAACCAACTGGCAATGGTTTTTTATCTGCTGAGCTCATGATTGTTAAAGCAATTGTGAACTCATTCCATGCGGCCACAAATGTGAAAATAACTGCAGTTACCAATCCAGGTAGCGCAATTGGTAATGTAACTTTTCGAAGTGCTTGCACTCTGGTGCAACCATCAATCATCGCAGCTTCTTCAATTTCAGCAGGAATGCTTGAGAAGAATCCAGCAAGCAGCCAAATAGCAAATGCTAGGTTGAAGCCGGCGTTAAGAATAATTAAGGCGATGTAAGAATCTAGTAGTTTGAAGAAATCGACCTCTTTAAAAATACCAATAATCAAAGCGGTTGGAGAAAACATCTGAGTTGCCAGAACTAGCAGCAGGAACGCACCTCTAAATTTAAAGCGGTATCTGGAGATAAAGTAGGCGGCAGGAATTGAAACAATTAGAACCAACACAGTTGCAGAAATTGCAACAATTAGGCTGGTCTTTAAGTAATCCCAAATCGGAGCAGCTTGCCAAACATCTATGTAGTTTCTGAATTGCCAGACCTTTGGGATATGAGTTGTCGGAGTTGCATAAATTTCATCATGTGTTTTAACAGAGGTTAAGAACATGTTGATGTATGGGTACACAAATATCCAGGCAATGAAATAAGCACCAGCCATTGTGGCTATTTTTTTAGGAGTAATGCTTTTTTTCATACTTCAGTCCTTGTAGCTTTAGTAGCTTTTAAGTAGAAACCAACAATTATTAAAATAATCATAAAGTTAATTACACCTAGCGCGGTTGATTGCCCCATGTTGGATTCAATGAAGGCCAACTTGTAGGCGAAGGTGGTGGTGGTATCGGTGTCATAACCAGGCCCACCGCGGGTCATAACCCAAATAATTGGGAATGAGTTAAAGACGTTGATTAAGTTAATTATTGTCGCGATTAAAAGTGAGTTACGAAGTAATGGGAATTTTATTCTGCGATAAATCTGCCAAGAGCTAGCACCATCAACGGATGCGGCTTCGACTATATCGTGAGGGATTGATTGCAATCCCGCCAAAAGCACAAATGTGGTGAATGGAATAGATACGAAAACAGCTACCCACATTAAAAAGTAGAAGGAGGTTCCAGGATTTCCAACCCAGTCCACTGGTTCAGTGATTAAACCTAATTCAGTTAAGGTTAAATTTAATTCACCTGAATATGCATCTAAGATCCAAGACCAGATCATTGAGGTCATTACAACTGATGCTGCCCAAGGAAAAATTAATGCCCAGCGG
>CAZCQR010000151.1:0-1346 GCA_964500885.1 uncultured Clavibacter sp. | reverse complement strand
GCTATTAGATGCCGTTTGCGGTGCAGAGATCTTCGATGTCCTTACAGACATCTTCACGTGACTGGAAGCCATCTGCGATGACATCCTTAACGTTCTCTTTGGTGATTGCTACTGGCACTAGTAGTACTGAAGGAACATCTGTCACTCCATTGTTTACTGAACCAGTTGCTGTTGTTGCTTCCTCACCCTTTAGAAGTGCAATTGCAAGTTCAGCTGCTGCATTAGCTTCTGCCTTGATTGCCTTGTAAACGGTATTTGAAAGATCACCAGTCAAGATTGCGCGTAGACCATCAACAGTTGCATCCTGTCCAGATACGCAAACCTTTCCATTTAGACCATTCTTCTTCAATACAGCTACTGCTGCGAGGCCAAGACCTTCGTTAGCAGAAACAACTGCATCGAGCTTGCCCTTTGCCTTAGCAAGTTGCTGCTCGAAAATGGTTCCACCCTTTACGTTGTCCCAATCTGGAACAGCTTGATCATCAACTAGTGTGTAATCACCAGCGTCGATCAATGGACGTAGAACAGAGTCATAACCAGCCTTAAACAATGTTGCATTGTTATCGGTTGGTGAACCATTTAGGTAGACGATACGTGCCTTGGTCTTACCAGCAGCATCTAGACATCCCTTGATGCCTTCGCCCTGTAGACGACCAACAGCTTCGTTATCGAATGAAACATAGTAAGACGCTGAACCGTTAAGTGTTAGACGGTCGTAGTCAATTGTTGGAACACCTTGCGCTGCAGCCTTATCCTGAACAGCCTTTGCAGATTCTGAGTCAAGGTTTACAAGAATAAGAACCTTGGCACCAGCTGAAAGCATCTGATCAGCGATTGTTTGGAATGCAGCCTTATCACCATTTGCATTTTGGATATCAGCTTCAACTCCAGCTTCATCAAATGCAGCTTGGAGGAATCCGCGGTCAGCGGTTTCCCAACGAGCTGATGATGCAGCATCTGGAAGGATGACACCTACGAAGCCATCAGCAGCATTGTCTGATGAGCTACCGCAACCGGTGAGAATCAAAGCGAAAGCTGCAATCATTGCAGATATCGCTAGACGGCTTTTCTTCATACTTTTACCCTTTCGAAAGTAAGTATTTTCTTCGATTCAGGGCAAGCGCCCTGATTGAGTGAAGCG
This sequence comes from uncultured Clavibacter sp., assembly GCA_964500885.1. GTDB lineage: Bacteria > Actinomycetota > Actinomycetes > Nanopelagicales > Nanopelagicaceae > MAG-120802. Next base: position 205 of record CAZCQR010000151.1, on the reverse strand, counting down.
CAACCTACTCCGGATGAAGATAAATAGGAATATAGAGCTGTTAACTCTTCCCGGTTATTCCTGCGTGATTACACGTATAAAAAGTGGGCTGAGATAACGTTTAGATAAATTCCGACGGCCCGATGGGAGTAGGAGTCAGTAACCTTGGCTAGGTGTCCATATCTGACCAGCTATCACCGCAAGGGTCAGTAGCCCATGCCCTCGC
>CAZCQR010000150.1:0-1350 GCA_964500885.1 uncultured Clavibacter sp. | reverse complement strand
CCGCGTAAACGATGCGCTTGAGCGACCCTATCTACGCTGAGCATGTTTGCAGCTTCGCGCCAAGTAACTTTTCGACTCTCGGCCATCTGGGCAACATCCGTAATTGCATGCATCATGATTTCATTTAGATTTTCAAATACTTCATCTGCGCTCCAGAAATACTTCTGCTTATCTTGAACCCACTCGAAGTAAGAAACTATTACGCCACCTGAATTTGCCAAGATATCCGGAACAACCAATATCCCCTTGTCATTCATAATCTGATCACCCTGCGGAGTAGTCGGAGCATTAGCACCCTCAACCACAATCTTTGCTTGTATGCCAGATGCGGTAGCTCCAGTAATTGAATCTGCAAGCGCTGCAGGAACAAGTACATCTACTGGAAGATGAAGAAGTTCAGTATTTGTTAATTTATCTGTACCCGGCGTTCCTATTACTGTTCCATTAGCCTCGACATGAGCCTTCACATCAGCAACGCTCTTAAAGCCAGTTACGCCACCATTTACATCACTAACTGCAGTTACCTTCAAACCTTGTTTCTCCAGCGCAATTGCTGCCCAATAGCCAACTTTTCCAAATCCTTGAATTGCAACGGTGGCTTTACTTGGATCAATATTCTTTAGCTTGAGGGCTTCACGAATTGATATTGCAACACCATCACCAGTCGCAGAAGTTCTTCCTAGTGAGCCACCAAGAACAATTGGTTTTCCTGTTACTACGCCTGGAACTGAATAGCCCGCGTTCACGGAATATGTATCCATTATCCAGGCCATATTTCGTTCATCGGTTCCGACATCAGGAGCTGGGATATCTCTCTCTGGTCCGATGATCGGAAGAATTTCAGAGGTATAACGACGAGTTAAGCGCTCATTCTCAGTAATCGAAAGCGTCTTTGGATCAACAGCAACGCCACCTTTTGCGCCGCCATAAGGCAGATTTGTTAACGCACATTTCCATGTCATCAACATGGCTAGCGCAATAGTTTCATCTAAATCAATATCTTGATGGAATCTAATTCCACCCTTTGCAGGTCCTCGAGTTGTTGAATACTGAACTCGATAACCTTTATACATTTCAACATGGCCATCATCTCGACGAAGAGGAACTGCAACTTCCATTAAGCGACGAGGCGTTGAAAGAGTATTCCAATCATTTTCAGAGAGACCAAGTTGATCAACTGCTCTTCTAAGTTGCGATAGCGCAGTTTGCAGAGGGGATTCATTAGACGTCGTTGTCATGAAAGTAATCTACCCATAATTTTGGTGCGGCCAGAAACTTTGGTGCGGCCAGAAACGTTGGTGCGGGAGGTGGGACTTGAACCCACACGTCCGAAGACACAGGTTCCTAAGA
>CAZCQR010000149.1:0-1366 GCA_964500885.1 uncultured Clavibacter sp. | reverse complement strand
GGAGCCATCGCATACCAACCCCAGGTCAGTAATTCACCGCGAAACGGGACTACACATTCATTTCCTCTAAAGAGTAAAGATGAGACTCGAGCTCCTTGATCGATATCAATCTCCATCGAGATTTCATCGCTATCAATCGTATGTAAAAGGCTCACTTGGGCATCTTATGGCTATAACCGGTCATGACTAATTCTTACTTAACTTGTCGGTAACTTTAAATACACTCTTCTTATCAGTCATACCGGCTATGTCTATACATCTAATAACAATGTATAGATAAAAACGAAGAAGGGCGTGAGAACTTTCCCATGATCGATAATGATGCGATCAAATTACTCTCAGAATTATCTAAGACAGTTCTAGATGAACCTACTCCAGAAATTCTTGCCTCTCATATCGCACTTAAAATCTTTGCCGAGCTTGATTGCCGCGGCGTAATTCTTGGCGTCGTCCAACGCGAAGGCTTCCTAGACTTAATTGGCACTTATGGATACCCAAGCAATACGACAGAGCCATTCCTTCGAATGCCGCTCTGGAACCCGATGCCAATCACCGATGCAGTTCGAACCGGCGAGATGAGCATCTTTAATACTCCAAAAGAGCTCGTGGAAAAGTATCCACACCTTTCCGAAGTAACGACCGCCGAACGAGCAATCACAGTTGCAGCTCCTGTTAAATTTAGAAATACCGTTATTGGCGCGGTTGGTTTCACTTCGATGAATCCACCCATCAATGGCTTTCATAATCACCCAACAACTGATGCCATCTTGGCGATCTGTGGCATTTACTTGAAAAACTTCTTAAATAAAAAGAACGATAACGAGCGTGATTATTCACATGCAACAAAATCTCTAACAGAACGCCAACGCCAAATCATTTCTCTATTTAAAGAAGATTTAACAACTGATCAGATGGCAGATCGACTCAAATATTCCTCATCAACTATTAAGCAAGATATCATCAAGATTTACAGCATCTTTGGGGTTAACTCCCGCCAAGCCGTCCTTGAGCTAGCTAGAAAAGCTGGCCTTGCTGATCTAGCTTAACTCCGCCAGCGTCGGCGGCTTTGCCCCAGCTCTTGAACAAGTAATCGCCGCCGCCTTTGCCGCACGTTCCAAAACCAACTTCAAATTCTCGCCATTCAATTCACCAAATCTAATTAAACCCTCAACAAGAACAGCACCAACCGTGTCACCCGCTCCGACCGTATCCACCACATCAACTACAACACCATCTACAGAATGACTCTCGCCATTTCTATACCCACTTAAACCCTTTGCGCCATGGGTCACCACAACTAAATCCACCCCAAACTCCAAAACCTCATCCACTGTAAATCCCAACCAAGATAAATCCTCATCAGACA
>CAZCQR010000148.1:0-1372 GCA_964500885.1 uncultured Clavibacter sp. | reverse complement strand
TTTGTATTTGGACCGGCATTTGCCATTGCAAGAAGGTATGGCTTGCTAAAGGTAAGTTCTGGATGGAATTCATCTGCAAACTTGTAACCAGGTCCACCAGTTCCAGTACCGAGTGGATCGCCACCTTGAATCATGAAACCTGCAATTACTCGATGGAAAATTGTTCCGTCATAAAGTGGTTGGTTTGTTTTTGTTCCGGTATTTGGATTTACCCATTCGCGCATTCCAGCTGCAAGTTCAACAAAGTTTGCAACGGTCTTTGGCGCGTGATTTGGAAATAGTTCGATAACGATGTCGCCCTTACTTGTATGAAGTGTGGCGCGCGAGATTGGTGGTGTATCAGTCACGTGGAGACTAGGGGAATTGAACCCCTAACCCCCTGCTTGCAAAGCAGGTGCTCTACCAATTGAGCTAAGTCCCCATATCGCAGCATCGAGAGCGTCGATATGGTGGGCCTAAGTGGACTTGAACCACTGACCTCTTCCTTATCAGGGAAGCGCTCTAACCAGGCTGAGCTATAGGCCCGCGAAACGGAAGCGCAAGGCTACCTGACCCGCGGGCGGGCGCAAAAATAGCACGAAAGGTGCGCTTACTCTTCCTCGCTTACCTTTGTAAGAGAGACGACTTCAACGCCATCATCAAGATTTACAACACGAACTCCCATGGTGTCACGGCCAGTTTCGCGAACTTCAGAGACTGGTGTGCGCATTACAACGCCACTTGATGTGATCAAGAGGATTTCATCGCTGCCTTTTACAACTAGTGCGCCGACAAGTACACCGCGTGATCCTTCATCAATCTTTGCAGCTTTAACACCAATACCACCACGACCTTGCGAACGATATTCATCAAGATTAGTTCGCTTACCAAAACCGCCATCGGTTGCTGTAATTACAAATTGCTCTTCGCTGGCGCGTTCACTGCGGATAGTTGCCATAGAAAGTAATTCATCACCAGAGCGGAACTTCATTCCAATTACACCGGTTGCAGATCTTCCCATTGGACGGAGCGCTTCATCATCAGCAGTAAAGCGAAGTGACATTCCTTTTCTTGAAATAAGAAGAAGTTCATCTTTATTGGTAATTGCAGATGCAGAAACTACTTCATCTTTATCTTTTAGTGTAATTGCAATTAGGCCACCAGTTCGTGGTGAGTCATATTCTTCAAGAGGACTCTTTTTAACGATGCCAGATTTTGTTGCAATTACAAGATAAGGAAGTGATGTGTAATCAGTAATTGAGATTACTGAAGCTATAGATTCATCTGGCTTAAAAGCTAGAAGGTTTGCAACATGTTGACCGCGTGCATCACGGCCGGCATCAGGAAGCTCGTGGACTTTTGCGCGATAGACGCGACCTTGATTTGTGAAGAA
>CAZCQR010000147.1:0-1375 GCA_964500885.1 uncultured Clavibacter sp. | reverse complement strand
CGCGATCGTAATCTGAATCTGAAGATTCGATCTCAGCGCGGATTTGATTTACGCGACCTTTAATCTGCTCTTCATCGCCAGTTCCTTCAACAATTGTTGTCTCATCTTTTGTTACAACAACCTTGCGAGCTCTTCCCAAAAGATCAAGAGTTGCCGCATCAAGTTTTAGGCCCACTTCTTCAGAGATAACTGTGGCGCCAGTCAAAATTGCCATATCTTGGAGCATCGCCTTACGACGATCACCAAAACCTGGAGCTTTAACTGCAACAGAACGGAATGTTCCGCGGATCTTATTTACAACAAGAGTAGCTAGCGCTTCACCTTCAACATCTTCAGCGATGATTGCAAGTGGCTTACCGCTCTGCATTACTTTCTCAAGTAGTGGAACTAGATCTTTGATATTTGCAATCTTGGAATTTGCGATCAAGATATATGGATCTTCGAGAACTGCTTCCATTCGCTCGGTATCTGTAACCATGTATGGCGAGATATAACCCTTATCAAATCGCATACCTTCTGTTAGCTCTAGTTCGAGACCAAAGGTATTGCTCTCTTCGACAGTAATTACACCTTCTTTACCGACCTTATCCATCGCTTCTGCAATCATCTCGCCAATTGTTGAATCAGCAGCAGAGATAGATGCAGTTGCAGAAATCTGTTCTTTAGTTTCGACTGGCTTTGACATCGCAGAGAGTTCAGCTGAGATTGCCTCCACTGCCTTCTCGATACCGCGCTTTAGCGACATTGGATTTGAACCCGCAGCTACGTTGCGAAGTCCTTCGCGAACTAGTGCTTGTGCCAAAACGGTTGCAGTTGTGGTTCCATCACCAGCAACATCATCAGTCTTCTTAGCTACTTCTTTAACAAGTTCGGCGCCAATCTTTTCCCATGGATCATCAAGTTCGATCTCTTTGGCAATCGATACGCCATCGTTAGTAATAGTGGGAGCTCCCCACTTCTTCTCCAAAACCACATTTCGACCACGTGGTCCGAGGGTTACCTTCACCGCATCGGCCAAGGTATTCATACCGCGCTCTAAGCCGCGTCTTGCCTCTTCATTAAAGGCAATCATTTTTGCCATAGTTGACTCCCTATCGCTTTAGCTAAGTTGTTGGGTGACTTATCACTCTCACCCGGCGAGTGCTAACGCAAGCCTAGGGCTCTCTATTCCCGCCCACAAATCAGGTTTCGGTATTGGCCCCAGGGCCAAATACCTCTATCGAGAAATACGAAGCGCCCGCTGGCGACGTAGCCGCTTAACAAGGAGCGGTTCTGCAGCTAGGGCCTCATCGCTATCAATCAGATTATTGAGCCGCTCGTAATACTCGCTTATCGAGATACCGAATCGCTCTTTAATGCCCGCCTCTTTGCTGCC
>CAZCQR010000146.1:0-1388 GCA_964500885.1 uncultured Clavibacter sp. | reverse complement strand
ATATGTTGAGCGGAACTCAGCTCTGTTATGTATATGTATTGAATTCCTTTGAAGGAGGAAAACCATCACAAAGGTACCTGGAAATAATGATAAATGCTGCCTCTGAGGCGGGCGCGCCTCTCGATTACATTGCAGAGCTAAAGAGTTGGATTTTATGATTTCGCCAGAGTTAAAAGAAGAAGTTGAACGATGGATCGCTGAAGATCCGGATATAAAAACTCAGAATCAATTGCGCGAATGGCTAGCGGCCGGTGACAATAAGAATTTAGAGAGTTGTTTTCAAGGTTTCCTTCAATTTGGAACGGCTGGACTCCGTGGCGCGCTTGGACCTGGCCCGTCGAGAATGAATCGAGCTGTAGTTTCAAAAACGGCCTTGGGTTTAAGTGTTTTCATGAGAGCAAACTCGCTTAAATCTATAGTTATTGGTCGCGATGCACGTTATGGCTCAGAAGATTTCACATCAGATACTGCAGAGATAATGAGTGGTGCAGGATTTGAGGTTTATGTTTTACCGAGACCGCTACCAACCCCCGTACTGGCATATGCCGTCAGGAAACTTGGTTGCGATGTTGGCGTAATGGTCACCGCAAGTCATAACCCGCCACAAGACAATGGTTACAAAGTTTATTTGGGTGGAAAAGTAAACGGTATTGATTATTTTGGATCACAGATAATTTCACCTACAGATAGTGAAATTTCAGCAGCAATTGCAGCTGCTCCTAATTTGAATCAAGTTATTCGCGGTAAGACTTGGACTGTACTTGATGATTCAATTGTTGATGAGTACATCTCCGAAACTGCACAATTGGCGAGTAATCCAAAACCATTAAGAGTTGTCTATTCACCACTCCATGGAGTTGGTAAAGAGGTTTTCCTAAAAGTAGTCGAACGAGCCGGATTCGAAGCACCACTTGTTGTAACTGAACAGGCTGAACCAGATCCAGATTTTCCTACAGTGGCATTTCCAAATCCTGAAGAACCTGGTGCTATTGATTTATCACTTGCGTTGGCAAGAAAGGTCGATGCTGATTTGGTTATCGCCAATGATCCAGATGCTGACCGCTGCGCCGCTGCAATAAATGATGGTGGCTGGCGAATGCTGCGCGGTGATGAAGTAGGCGCACTACTTGGTGAATTCATTGCACGGAATGCGAAAACTGGCGTCTTTGCAAACTCGATAGTTTCATCATCAGTACTTGGAAAAATCGCAGAGCATTATCAACTTCCCTTCTTTGAAACTTTGACTGGTTTTAAATATTTATCAAAGGTCGCTGATTTAACTTATGGTTATGAAGAGGCCCTTGGATATTCCGTCGCGCCAAGTACGGTTAACGATAAGGATGGAATTAGCGCTGGCTTACTACTGATCCAACTAGCAGCAGAGTTGA
>CAZCQR010000145.1:0-1393 GCA_964500885.1 uncultured Clavibacter sp. | reverse complement strand
TATGCCGTCGTTGATATGCACTGTGAGCCAGCCGCAATTAAAGAATTGGACCGCCAACTAAACCTGAACGAAGCTGTGCTTCGCACAAAAGTTGTCCGTCCAGAGTAAGACGAATAAAGAAGATAAGACACTTAAAGTAGAGAGATAGAGATATGGCAGCAGGCGATACCCAAATTACATTAATTGGTAATTTAACAAATGACCCAGAACTTCGATTCACACCATCTGGTGCTGCAGTCGCAAAGTTTACGGTTGCATCAACACCGCGTTACATGGACCGTCAGACTAACGAGTGGAAAGATGGCGATACCCTCTTTTTACAATGTCAGATCTGGCGTCAAGCAGCTGAGAATGTTGCAGAAACACTTACTCGCGGAATGCGCGTAATTGTCTCTGGAAAATTGAAGCAACGTTCCTATGAAACTAAAGAAGGCGAAAAGCGAACTGTCTTCGAAGTTGAAGTAGATGAAGTTGGTCCATCACTTCGTAACGCAACTGCAAAAGTTACAAAGACCACCAAACAAGGTGGCGGTAGCTTTAGCGCACCTGCTGAATCAAGCGATGATTGGTCCTCAACCACCAGCGTTGGTGGCGGTTGGACTTCAACCACTGCTGACGAACAACCACCCTTTTAATCCAATAAACCATTCCGCGAAAGCGGGCCCAGAACAAGGAGCACCACAATGGGAGCACGATCCAATAGAACGCTGAAGCAGAAACCAAAAATTTCGCAAGCAGCGCTTAAGAAAATCAAGAAGAAGCCTTGCTCATTCTGTAGAGATAAGGTCACTTACATCGATTACAAAGATGTAGCAACGCTACGCAAGTACATCTCTGATCGCGGCAAGATTCGCGCCCGCAGAATTACTGGCGCTTGCACCCAACACCAACGTCAAGTAACCGCCGCGATTAAAAATAGTCGCGAAGTCGCCTTACTTCCTTACACCTCGACTGCGCGATAAGGAGAAGCCATGAAATTAATCCTTACCCGCGAAGTAGCTGGCCTTGGCCATGCAGGTGATGTAGTCACTGTTAAAGATGGCTATGCACGTAACTTTTTAATTCCACGTGGTTCAGCGATTGCCTGGAGCGATGGCGGCGAGAAGCAGATTGCTGGTATCCGTCGTGCGCGCCAAGCTCGTGAGATCCGCGATAAAGATCATGCCAATGAGATTAAGGGCAAGCTCGAAGGAGCAACTCTTGAGATCAAGGTAAAGGTCGGATCAACTGGACGTCTCTTCGGTTCGGTAACTGAGAAAGATATTGCTCAAGTTATTAAGAATGAGACCGGTATCGATATCGATCGTCACAAGATTAAGCTGATTAAGCATGTGAAGAATCTTGGTAAGCACACCGCCAAGGTCTCGCTGATTACTGGCGTATCTGCAAATGT
>CAZCQR010000144.1:0-1424 GCA_964500885.1 uncultured Clavibacter sp. | reverse complement strand
TAGAAGGCGGGTTGCAACCGATCCACACTCCCCTGATGAGTTTAGATGCAATCAGGTGGTTTCAAATCTTGATGAGTTTTATCAAGCTTTTGATATCTCAGAGTCTGATAAACATTACTTACCGCCTCAAGTGAGGGTTCGTATCTGGTAGTTGTGCGCAAAAATGGCTTGTCCTTGCAAGTAATGGTTGACTTAGAACTATGAGCACTGGATTTACGTTTAAGGTAGGCAAAGAACTACCAAATCGATTGGGTAGAACTGGCCAAATTACTACCCCACATGGTGTTATTAATACACCAGCATTTATTCCAGTTGGTACTAAAGCTACTTTAAAATCAGTTTTACCAGAGTCATTAACTCAGTTAGGCGCCCAAGCAGTTTTAGCTAATGCCTACCATCTATATCTACAACCTGGATCTGATCTAGTAGATGAGGCTGGTGGGGTTGGAAAGTTTATGAATTGGCATGGGCCAACCTTTACCGACTCTGGTGGCTTTCAAGTGCTCTCCCTTGGTGTGGGCTTTAAAAAAGTTATTGCCATGGATGAAAATACCTTTGAGTCAGATGAGGTAATTGCCGATGATAAGGAACGACTAGCCCATGTTGATGATGATGGGGTGACCTTCAAATCACATTTGGATGGTTCAATGCATCGCTTTACCCCAGAGGTATCAATGCAGGTGCAGCACCAATTAGGAGCTGACATTATCTTCGGCTTTGATGAGTGCACTACCTTGCATAACACTAGAAGTTATCAAGAAAAAGCGTTAGAGCGAACTAGGTTATGGGCGATTAGGTGTCTGCAAGAGCATGAGCGTTTAACTATTGAGCGAAAAGACAAACCGTATCAAGCATTATTTGGCGTTTTACAGGGAGCCCAATATGAAGATCTTCGCCGAAAGGCGGCGAAGGATCTATCTGCAATGATTGTTGCTGGCAGATCATTTGATGGTTTTGGAATTGGTGGCGCCTTAGATAAAAAAACTTTAGGTGATATTTTAAAATGGGTAAATGAAGAGCTACCAGTTGATAAACCGCGCCACTTTTTAGGAATTGGTGAGCCAGATGATTTGTTTATCGGGGTTGAAAATGGTGCAGATACTTTTGATTGCGTTGCACCATCTCGACAAGCTAGAACTAGCTCAGTCTTTACCAAAGATGGCAGAGTAAATATCTCAAACGCCCCACATAAGCGAGAGTTTTTTCCAATTGAAAAAGATTGTGATTGTTATACCTGCAAAAATTACACAAGAGCTTACCTATGTCATTTATTCCGTGCTAAAGAGATGGTGGCCGCTACCTTAGCTACCATCCATAATCAGCACTTTATTGTTGGCTTGGTAGAGAAAATGCGATTAAGTATTGAAAATGGGGATTTCTTTGAGTTTAAAGAGGAATTTATGCTCAGATACTACGGCAGGCAA
>CAZCQR010000143.1:0-1457 GCA_964500885.1 uncultured Clavibacter sp. | reverse complement strand
TTGTGCCAACAATTACCGAAAATCTACTGGTGAGTTAATTTTTTGGTTGATTTTTGAGTTTTTACCTAAAAAGTTGGAAAAAATATTAATAATTGCAATTTTTGGGGCAATTTTTGGCTAATTTCTGCCGATTTTAATGCCCGATACCCCGTAAATTGGGGTAATTACTAATTAAAACTCTGATCACTGGTGGGAAAATTGCCAGCAGCGACATCTTTAGCAAACTCTTGTGCAGCATCGGTCATCTCTTTACGTAAATTCCGGTATGCCTTAGCCAGCTTAGGTGGATTTTGGGTTACTCCCATTAGATCTGTCCAAACTAATACCTGGGCATCGCAATCCTTGCCCGCCCCTATGCCAATAGTTGGAATCTTTAACTGGTTACTTATTTCTTTAGCAAGATCAGCTGGAATCGCCTCTAGGACAATGGCAAATACCCCAGCTGCCTCTAATGCTTTGGCATCCTCTTTAATTCGCTCACCATCTTTCCCGCGCCCCTGCACCTTAAAACCACCTAGTGTGTGAACAGATTGCGGGGTAAGGCCAAGGTGTCCCATAACTGGAATGCCGGATTGAATTAATTTTTCAATCTGGGGCACAATTTTTTTGCCACCCTCAAGTTTTACCGCCTGAACCTTTGCCTCTTTAAAAAATCTAACTCCGGTAACTAATGCTTGCTCAGGTGAGCTCTCATAGGAGCCAAATGGAAAATCAACTACCACCATAGCTTTAGTAGTTGAGTTAACTACCGATCTTGCCAATGGAATTAACTCATCAACTGTGACTGGAATTGTGTTTTCATATGCTAAAAAGTTGTTGCCGGCTGAATCGCCAACTAATAAAACCGGGATATCTGCTTGATCAAATATGGCAGCGGTCATCTGCTCATAGCAGGTCAGCATCGCCCATTTTTGACCATTGGCTTTCTTGGCAGCAAGATCTAGGGTTGAGGTTCGTTTGCTTTGAGCATTGCTCATTTTTACTCCTTAAGATCAAGGCCAATTTGGTCCCTGTCTTTTCTAGGTAGGCCAACTTTAACTCACCTGTCATCAAGTGCGCTACCTGATGTACTCTTGAAAAGTGAGTCAGTCCGGTCAGATCAGAGTAGCCCTCGCCCAGATCAATCCAACAGTTGGTGATCTGGGTAAGAATGCTGACCTGATCTCTAAGTACGCTTTTGATGCGACAAATGCGGGCGCGGTAATTGTGGTTTATCCTGAGATGGTTTTAACTGGATATCCAGTTGAGGATTTAGCAAACCGGCCATCATTTCGTAGCGCATCCCTGGAAGCCATTGAGTTATTAGCTAAGCGAATAAACAATGAGGGTAATGGCGATCTAACTTTATTAGTTGGCTACCTCGGTCAAAGTGAATCTGCCAAGCCCCAAAATTGTGTGGCCGTAATTTATCGAGGCGAAATTCTTGCTACCTATATCAAACACCACCTGCCAAATTA
>CAZCQR010000142.1:0-1465 GCA_964500885.1 uncultured Clavibacter sp. | reverse complement strand
CGCGGGCCAACTGGAGTAATTGGCACAAATAAGAGTGATTCAAATGATGTTGTGGATTTGATTATCGAAAATCTAAAAGATCCAAAAGAAAGCGAAGGCATAACAGCCCTACTTAAATCTGGGCATGAGGTTATTGATCAACTTGGCTGGGAAAAAATTAACGCCTCTGAAGTTATTTCAGGTGAAATTGCTGGAAAACCTCGTGTAAAAGAGGTGGATTGGAAGCGGCTAATAAGTTTGGGAAGGTCTTAATAAATCGCTAGACTTCCCATCGCTTTACAACTTTGCGCCCGTAGCTCAACGGATAGAGCATCTGACTACGGATCAGAAGGTTCGGGGTTCGAATCCCTGCGGGCGCACCAATTACCTTTGGAGAATTATGAATAAGAACATCACTCGCTCGGTAACAATTTTTTTATTTGCAATTGCTTTTATTGCACAACCTTCAATCGCTTCATCTGACAGCTTGCCAACTAAGGCAATCGTTGAAGGTGGAGAGTGTCAGGTACTAAACGAGGCAGCCTTACTGCCAGGAAGTTCAATGAAAGTTAGTTGTGTAGAAAAAGACAAGAGACTTATCTGGACAACAAATCCAGAGATATATAGACAGTTAAATACTGTTTCACAAACAACTCCTTGTGAGGCAGAGTGCCAAGCAGATCGTAAAGGAATTGCACAGGGTGAGGTTGAGGCAGCGGACGCTAAAACCTATTTTCCTAAATGGGTTACTGATGCACAAAAATTCTTTTCAAATTTAGTTTTAAAGAAAGTTAAAGAAGCCTTTGGTCAAGGTGAATATTCCTACATTAATCCAATGCCAGTACCCTCTCAAGATGCATTAAATAATCCCTCCACTTCAACTTTTGGGGCCTATAAATTAACCTTAAAAAATTGGTCAGAGGCTGAACTAATTGGTCTTAATCAAAGCCGATTTCAAAGCGCTGTGAGTGAAAATAGTTTGAGCAATAAAGTAAATTCACCTACCTCATCAATTAAGTTAGCGGTAGATAAGAGTTCAGACGGCAAATACCTAATTGCAGTTTTTTCGAATATCAGCGAAGAGTCGATAACTTTGAAAGCATCTAAAGGTAGTGCAAAGCAAATCTCGATCGTAGTTAATACAGACCGTTATGGATATGGCTCCATACTTACCAGTCAAAAACTGTCAGGTTATAAGCTTTTAGCAGGAGGCGCCTCCAAGTCAAAGGCCAGTACAACTGTTAAGTAGTAAAACTGATCAATCTTGAAAAACAACTAATTCACCGTTGAGCCAAGGATTAGAGGGTTTAGAGTTCATATCCTTGAGGGTGCACCAATAAGATTGCACAATGAACTCTCTGTTGCAGGTACGCAAATTAGATTCTCTCTCTGATCAAAATCAAGGTCGAGCTGTATTTGATAAAACTTGGGCGATGGAGTTGGGAACTGAGATCACGCCAAATTTATTGCAAGCAATGGTTCATAG
>CAZCQR010000141.1:0-1467 GCA_964500885.1 uncultured Clavibacter sp. | reverse complement strand
AAGATTGGCTTTCCCCACTTTGCAAGCAATGCTGCTTCAAGAGCGCCACCAACAAGATACATCCGATCATCCTTCATTGCAGGAGACATGATTTGAAATCCAACTGGAAGTCCATCTTCTTCAGCTAAACCACAAGGCAAACTCATGCCACCAATTCCTGCCATGTTTACTGGAATTGTGGCAATATCATTTAGATACATAGCAAGTGGATCATCTGCTTTTTCGCCAATTTTAAAAGCAGTAGTAGGTGCTGTAGGTGAAACTAATACATCACATTTTTCAAATGCCGCTTCAAAATCACGCTTGATTAATGTTCTAACTTTTTGTGCTGAACCATAATATGCATCGTAATAACCTGAAGATAGTGCGTAGGTTCCTAAAATAATTCTGCGTTTTACTTCACGACCAAAACCAGCTTGCCTAGTTAAATTCATAACCTCTTCAGCACCTTTAGAGCCATCATCGCCAACTCTTAAGCCAAAGCGAATTGAATCAAATCGGGCAAGATTTGATGAACACTCACTTGGTGCAATTAAATAATATGCAGCAAGGGCGTACTCAAAGTTTGGGCAAGATACCTCAACAATTTCTGCACCAAGTTTAACTAACTCGGCAATAGCTTCATTAAATTTATTCTCAACACCTTTTTGATATCCACTTCCAGAAAGCTGTTTTACAATACCAATTTTCATACCTTTTACTTCCAGCTTTTTTGCAGCTGCAACAACATCAGGAACAGTATGGTTAATACTTGTTGAATCCTTTGGATCAAATCCAGCAATTACTTGGTGTAAAAGAGCTGTATCTAAAACAGTTCTTGCACAAGGTCCGGCTTGATCTAATGAAGATGAGAAAGCTACAAGTCCGTATCTTGAAACACCACCGTATGTGGGCTTAACGCCAACGGTGCCAGTAACTGCAGCAGGTTGACGAATAGATCCACCAGTGTCAGTTCCAATTGAAAGAGGAGCTTCAAAAGCGGCAAGTGCTGCAGCTGAACCTCCACCTGAACCTCCAGGAATTCGCGATAAGTCCCACGGATTATGAGTTGGTCCATATGCTGAGTTTTCAGTTGATGATCCCATTGCAAACTCATCCATATTTGTCTTGCCAAGAATAATTACACCGGCAGACTTTAACTTTGATACAACTGTTGAATCATATGGTGGTCGCCAACCTTCAAGAATTTTAGAACCACAAGTAGTAGGTACTCCCTTTTGAGTTAAAACATCTTTTAGTGCAAGTGGTACGCCAGCAAGAGGAGATAATTTTTCCCCTGCAGCACGCTTTTTATCAATTTCAGTTGCTTGTGAAATTGCACCCTCTTTATCTAAATGTAAGAATGCATGCACATCTTTATCGACAGCTTCAATTTGCTGGTAATGCTGATTAGTAAGCTCTACCGCACTTATTTCCTTATTAGCTAATGCGGTGGCCATTTGTGAAGCGTTATCTCTAATTGACATT
>CAZCQR010000140.1:0-1487 GCA_964500885.1 uncultured Clavibacter sp. | reverse complement strand
ATTGCTAGATGCCATGCGTGGGGTAATTAGCTCCAAGAAAGTCCTCCTGAGATTTTGTTATGTAGTGACCTTAACGCCCAAGAAGGAAAATTGCTTCCCAAAATCCTCGAAATCGCCCCTTGTTCGCTCAGGGCAGATAGTTATTCGCTTGTAGCTTCAGTTACAGGCTTGGGATTTAACTTCGAAAGATCTACTGCGCGACCTGATGCATCCTTAATTTTGACTCGCTCGAGAACTGTGGCAAGAGCTTTTGTTCTAGAAACTTCAGCCATCAAGGCAGCAATTTGTCCAGCCTGACTCAATTGCTGTGCGAACTGATCTGGTGACATTCCATATCTAGCGGCAGTTCGAATCAAATACTCAGTCAGTTCAGCCTCAGAAACCTGTACTTCTTCAGATTTAACAATCGAATCCAAAAGGAAATCAGCACGAACAGAGCGAGTGATCTCTTCAGTTACTTCATTTCTATGTGTTTCATCTTCCAAGCGATTCTCTTTTTCAAGATGATCATGGACTTCATCTTTTACCAATTGTTCTGGAACCTGGATATCAACGTTATCCAAAAGGTGCTTTAGCAAGGCATCTCGAGCTTCTGCGCCTTGTTCCATCGCCTTTAATCGAGCGAGGCGTTCCTTCGCATCTTTTTTGAGTTCTTCAAGGGTTTCAAATTCGCTTGCAAGCTTTGCAAACTCATCATTTAACTCTGGAAGTTCGCGCTTCTTAACGGCTTGCAATGTAACGCTTACTTCTCCAGTCTCGCCTTCTTTCATGCCAACGAGCTGGGTTGTAAAAGTTTTGTTCTCGCCAACTTTCATTCCCTCAAGCGCAGCATCAAGTCCATCAATCATGCGATTGGAACCGACTTCATAAGAAATATTGTTGGCACTTCCACCATCAACTTCTTTGCCATCAACTTTGGCTACCAAATCTATTGTTACAAAATCTCCGGAAGCTGCATCTTTTTCAATTGTTGTCAGAGTTCCGAATCGAATTCGAAGAGCTTCAACCTGCTCCTCAACATCTTTATCTGTGACTTCTACATCTGAAACGCTGAGCTCAATTGTTGAGAAATCTGGAAGCTTTATCTCGGGGCGAATATCTACTTCGACCTCAAACTTAACAAGCTCGTTATCTTTCAATTCTTTGACATCGACAGTTGGGCGACCGACAACAAGGACATCGTTATCTCGCGCTGCTTGGGTATAAAACTCAGGTAGAGCTGTGTTGATTGCTTCATTCAAAACCGTGCCACGACCAACTCGCTGATCAATTAGCTGTCGTGGAACTTTTCCTTTGCGGAAACCAGGGATCGCTACTTGTTGTGAAAGTGTTTTATAAGCAGTCGCAACATGTGGTTCAAGATCTTTGAAATCTAAATCAATTGAGATTCGAACTCGAGTCGGTGATAGAGATTCAACGGCGCTCTTCACAAGACTCCTTACTATTACTTATTTATTACTGGTCGGGGCGGAGGGACTCGAACCCAC
>CAZCQR010000139.1:0-1576 GCA_964500885.1 uncultured Clavibacter sp. | reverse complement strand
CATATCCTGATGCCGCCACAGTTAAACCAGTAAATGCATTTAATAATGAGATAACAATTGGAACATCGGCGCCACCAACTGGTAAGACAAATAAAACACCAAAAAGTAGCGATAGCGCCGCCAAAATCAATAATGGTGCTGTACCGAGAGCCGTTATCACCCAACCGCCCACTCCGATTACCCCTGCCAGCGTTCCAGCGATTACAACTCTGCCGCCAGGAAAAACTACTGGCGCAGTTGTCATTAACTCCTGCAATTTCAGGAAGGTAATAATTGAACCAGAGAAAGATACGCAACCGACAATCACAGTAAATACCGTTGCTATGACAACCGCGGTAGATGCGCTATCTCCTAATTTCAAATACTCAACAATTGCCACTAAGGCAGCTGCGCCGCCGCCAACACCATTAAATAGCGCAACTAGTTGCGGCATCGCAGTCATCTGAACTTTGCGAGCGGCAGGTACGCCAATCAAAACTCCAACGGCGATTGCACCAAGAATCCAACCAAGATTTCTTCCCTCATTTTCAGATCTAAAGAAGACCAAAATTGTTGCGATACCAGCACCTGTTGCCCCCAAGAGATTTCCGCGACGAGCAGTTCGCGGATGCGAAAGTCCCTTTAGCGAAAGAATAAAGCAGATTCCGGCAACTAATCCGATTAGATCGTAGAGAAAACTACTCATGATTTCTTGCCTTTAAACATCTCTAACATTCGATCTGTTACAACGAAACCGCCAACCATATTTACGGTTGCCAAAACAATTGCAACGACTGAGAGCCCCAATTCAAGAGTCGTTTGCGCATGATCAGCGACAATAATTGCGCCAACCAAAATCACGCCGTGAATTGCATTCGCACCGCTCATTAAAGGTGTATGCAAGGTAGATGAGACTTTTGAAACGACTTCAAAACCAACAAAAACTGCGAGAACAAAGATAGAGATAATGGCAATCGCATCCATTACTTAGCTCCTTTTCGACGCTCACCGGCATGAGTTAGAGCTGCGGCATCGATAATTTCATCGGAAAAATCAATATTAATCGCACCATCTTTTACCAAGAGAAGTAGCAGGTTTACAACGTTTCTGGAGTAGAGAGATGATGCATGAAATGGCAATTGACTCGGCACATCCTTACCGCCCCAAAGTTTTATACCTGCTCCAACTTCGATTGTCTCGCCAGGAATTGCGCCTTCAACATTTCCTCCTGACTCTGCGGCCAGATCAACAATCACAGATCCAGGTGACATAGTTTGATACATCTCTTTGGTGACTAGACGCGGTGCTGGTTTTCCTGGAACAGCAGCCGTAGTAATTAGTACATGTGATTTTGCAATGTAGGGCGTCAAAAGTTCTCGTTGCTTTGCCGCGCGCTCTTCACTCATTTCTCGTGCATATCCACCTGCACCCTCCAGCGCTTCTAACTGGAGATCAATAAATGTTGCACCCATCGATTTAACTTCATCCGCTGACGATGGTCGTACATCATAAGCAGATACGACTGCGCCGAGTCGGCGCGCCGTTGCTATTGCTTGTAAACCAGCGACTCCGGCACCTAGAACCAAGACATTGGCCG
>CAZCQR010000138.1:0-1615 GCA_964500885.1 uncultured Clavibacter sp. | reverse complement strand
GCAAGAATCTGTGCACTTGCCGATAAGAGCGACCAAGTTAAGCGACGCTTCTTCTTTACATTCTCAATTACATCTGGCCACATCCGGCGCAGCGATGTCACATCCATATTTCCAGATGGCACAACAGCTTTAACTTCTGCTTCCTTTGCTTTTACAGGCTCAGCAACTTTCTTCTCTGGCGCACTCTTTGCCGCCTTAACTGGTTCGCTCTTTACTGGCATTGGCTCCATGCCAGATTGGCGTTCTAGTCTTTCAATTCGCGCAACAATTCCTTGATCTGATTTATCGCTATCGGCAATCACAATTCGACTTACGATTAACTCCAAAATCAAACGTGGCGCGGTTGCTCCTCGCATCTGATTTAAACCTTCCGCAACAATCGATGCAGCCCGGCTTAAGTTTCCAGCGCCAATTCTTGATGCCTGATTTCGCATCCGCTCTAGTTGATCTTCTGGATAATTACGCAAGATTGATTTCAAACTATCTTCAGCCACATCTGCAATAACCAGATCGCGAAGTCTCTCTAATAAATCTTGCGCGAAACGCCGTGGATCATGTCCAGATTCAATTAATCGATCAATTGTCTGCAATAGCGCACCCAGATCTCGAGCCGCAATCGCATCAACCGCATCGTCAAGTAATGCACCATCGGTAAAGCCCAGAAGCTGAACTGCAATCTCATATGTAACGCCATCTTTACCAGCGCCAGCCAAGAGCTGACCTAATACTGATAACGCATCACGAACGGATCCACCAGAGGCACGAACTACAAGTGGCAGAACTCCTTTTTCAACTTTGACACCTTCTTCATCACAAACTTTTTGTAAGTGATCCTGCAAAGTTCCTGGTGGAACCAAGCGGAATGGATAGTGATGGGTACGAGATCGGATTGTGGCAATTAATTTATCTGGTTCAGTTGTAGCAAAAATAAATAAAACATGCGGAGGTGGTTCTTCCACAACTTTAAGTAACGCATTTGCCGCACCTGGTCCAAGTTGGTGAGCCTCATCAATAATATAAATCTTGTACTTTGAACTTACTGGAGCAAAGAAAGCTTTATCTCTTAAATCACGAGCATCATCGACTAAACCATGAGTAGCTGCATCGAGTTCAATAACATCAATGGATCCCGGTCCATTTGCGACTAGATCCTTACAGGATTGGCATTGACCACAAGGTTCTGGCGTTGGTCCCTTTTCACAATTAAGTGATCTCGCCATGATGCGCGCGCTAGAAGTTTTTCCGCAACCACGTGGTCCAGAAAATAAATATGCATGATGTATCCGACCTGATTGCAACGCATTAGAAAGTGGAACAGTTATATGTTCTTGGCCAATTACATCTTTAAAAATCGAAGGACGATATTTGCGATATAAAGCTAGTGACATATCGACCTCCTTTTTAAAATAAAACTTCTACAAAAGGATCCCCCGCACACCCATTAGAGCGGGCCTACCCTTGCTGCCTTCCAGCCCTGGGGGAGTTCGGCACGTTAATGCCGCACGGAGGATCTGCGGTGAATCATAGTTATCAGCACCGATACCCTTCTCCTCTGCCATTCTCGGGAGGATTCGCATAGCGGCCGAGTGCGCACGCTTGGAAAGCGTGTATAGGG
>CAZCQR010000137.1:0-1625 GCA_964500885.1 uncultured Clavibacter sp. | reverse complement strand
CAGGCGTATGAGGAGCACGAGTTTGAGTGTCAATTACGGAAATCAGAAATCGCATTGCAAAATGCTAATACAAATACGCAACAATTCAGACAACTTCTGTGAAAATTAAGCATGACATTTTCAGGAATAGACCTTGTAGGCGTATTGGCTGCCTTTGCTTTTTCATTCATCAGCGGTGCAATCTGGTTTGGGCCAAAAACATTTTATCCAGTCTGGATGCGCGCAAAGGGCAATGCATCAGGCCAACTAACCGCTGAACAAAATAAACCAGCCCTTCTTTTCGGTGGAACAATTTTGGGAATTCTTGTTCAAACATTTACCCTGGCCTTGATTATTAACTCAATTCAATCTAACGGAGCAGAGTTAAGCGTTGCCCAAGGGGCTGGGATTGGGTTGGCCTTAGGTGTGGGAATTGGAATGTTTGCATCTTTGAGCCATCGTCTTTTCAGTGGAGAATCTCTTAAGGTTTGGATCATTGAAACTGCAAATGATGGGATCAATCTGACTGTCGCTGGCGCGATAATCACATTCTTCAACTAATCGCTCATACTTTATTATTAAGAAGAGGCAAAAGAGCGTTGGACAGATACTGACGATTACCAGCAGTGAAGGTAAAAGAGTTCTTAAAGATCCATTTGGGTGCTCAGAGTAATAACGCGACTTTCAGGTAACCCGAAGTAACCAGAAGCGGTTGCTGAATTTCTATGCAGGATTCCAAACAACTTCTCGGTCAAACCCTTAAGGGAACCGCTAGAAGATTCAAGGAACTTACGATCTGCTAGGTAATAGGTGCATTCTGCTTCCTCTGTTGCCGTCATTACATGCTCAATGATCGTCTTTTGAATGTTCACATCTTGCTTGAAACCAACCCAGACATACAGCTGTTTCACGCGCTCATTGACCTCTTTAAGGATCGGCTTTGCGGTAACAATTGGAACATCGCCTTGAATCACACTGACAATAAGGATCTCTTTCGGGCATGAATGCAAGTTGTTAATTTGAGCAATTAGAGCTTGTGGCACCTTAAGTGCAGATGACGATAAGTAAATTCCAGTATCAGGAATTACCGAGACATCACCCGATTTAATGATTTTTTCAACTTCTTCCCAGCTCATGTCTTGCTTGCGCAAAGCGTTTTCTAGAGCCACTTGCCCCTTTCGCCAGACCCACATCACATATGTGATTGCAAAGCCAATAAGCAGCGGAACCCATGCACCCTTGAAGATCTTTGTAACAGTTGCCAAGAAGAATGAAAGATCGATAGCAATTAAGACCGGAATAATAAGTATCAGCGCTTTTTTGCTCCACTTAAACTTTTCAGCTGCAACGTAGCCAAAAGCAATAGTTGTCATCAACATCGTTGCTGAAATAGCGAACGAATAAGCATTTGCCAGCGCACTTGATGTCTTAAAGTTCACCACAAGGAAGACTGCACCAAGGCCAACAATTAAGTTAACTGCAGGCACATAGATCTGGCCAATAACAGTAGAACTAGTGTGCACAATCTTTAATCGCGGCAAAAGCCCTAAACGCACCGCTTGGCGTGACAGTGATGCAACACCTGTAATCAATGCCTGAGACGCGATAATCGTAGCTAAAGTTGCAAGAACTACTAAATAGATTCG
>CAZCQR010000136.1:0-1643 GCA_964500885.1 uncultured Clavibacter sp. | reverse complement strand
TGTAATGATCAGAAATATTTAAATGCTTGGGTAGATCGCGTAGCTCGGATGATCCAACGCGATATCCATCATCCATCTGTTGTTATGTGGTCTCTCGGTAATGAATCTGGTGCGGGCTTAAATCATCGCGCTGCTGCTGCTTACGCTAGAAACTTTGATTCAAGTAGACCACTTCATTACGAAGGCGCAATCCGCGGTAACTGGACAATTAATCACGACTTAACTGATGTCGTCTGTCCTATGTATCCCGATATTGCAGCAATCATTTCTTATGCAAAATCCAAGAAGATGGATCGCCCATTAATTATGTGTGAATACTCCCATGCGATGGGAAATAGCAATGGAACAATCTCTGAATATTGGGAAGCTATTCACACTTTAGACGGCTTGCAAGGTGGCTTCATCTGGGAGATGTGGGATCACGGGTTAAATCAAACGCTTGAAGATGGGACTATTCGATCTGCTTATGGTGGAGATTATGGTGAAGCAAAACATGACGGAAACTTCGTCTGCGATGGCATGTTCTTTGCAAATCGCTCTCCAAAACCTGCGCTCCAAGAATTTCGCCAGATTGCATCGCCAATTTTAATTAAAGAAAAAAGCGCTAAAACCGGTCGCTTCGAGGTCTTTAATAAACAATTCTTTAACGATACCCGGGGTCTAAAGATACG
This sequence comes from uncultured Clavibacter sp., assembly GCA_964500885.1. Taxonomy (GTDB): domain Bacteria; phylum Actinomycetota; class Actinomycetes; order Nanopelagicales; family Nanopelagicaceae; genus MAG-120802. The sequence goes on along the minus strand of CAZCQR010000136.1, from coordinate 972 downwards.
TTTTGAAATTACCGTTAATGGCAAAGTTGCAATAACTTCAGATTTAAAAGTTCCTAATATCAAGGCTAGAAAATCAGCAATCGTTCAAATTCCAAGCAAACTTCTCAAATCGGGAACTGGTGCTGGCGAAAGATTTATCAATTTCACAATTGAATATTCCCTAAGCACAACTTGGGCCCATACCGGCACTGAGATCTCAAACTTCCAATTTGCCCTGCCCGCAAAACCACTGCCGAAGGCAAAAACAGTAAAGATGAAAAATGAGTTTGTCTCAACAGATGGCCTTATTCTGGTTCCAAATTCTGTTGTTCCGCCAAAACTGACACTTTGGCGCGCACCAACCGATAACGACTTAATCGGCCATATCTCAGAGAAATGGGATAACTGGGGACTTCGCGACCTCACAAGAGCCAATGTCCAAGTAACACGTCGGGCCACAAATACGAAAATTGTAAATACTTGGAAAACAAGTACCGGTATCAAGATTAAGCACGAACAGATAATTGAAAGCGTTGTAGATGGAATTCGAGTCACAGAATCAGTAGTTCTACCTAAAGAGTTATCTGATGTTGCTCGTGTTGGTACAAATTTTGAACTCTCCGGCGAACTCGATCAGTATATTTATTTTGGAACTGGACCTGCTGAAACAATGCCAGATCGCGCTATTGGGAAAATTCATCGCTGGAGCTCAACAGTTGCAGAGCAATATGTTCCTTATGTGAAACCACAAGAAAATGGCGGACATGTTGGTGTTCGTTGGTTTACCCTCTCAAATCGAAGCAATCACGGTTTATATATTCAATTAGATAAACCCCGCATGGTTACCGTAACTCCAATGCGCTCTACTGATATCGCAGACGCAACCCATGATGTCTTTTTGCAACCTTCAGGTAATACCGTAGTAACCATCGATGCGATTCATCGTGGCGTTGGAACAGCTTCATGCGGTCCAGATACTTTGCCTAAATACAA
>CAZCQR010000135.1:0-1662 GCA_964500885.1 uncultured Clavibacter sp. | reverse complement strand
AAATAGGCGCTGATTTCGCCTTCGACCCCAGCGATGAGGAGTTAAAGAAGCATCGCGGCCTCAACGCCGCTTTTGATTTCGCTGGTGTGACACCAGTGCGTAAACAAGCGCTCTCAATGCTCGGAGAACAAGGGCGTTTAGTGATTGTGGGAATCGCAAATGAACCCATCACAATTCCCAATGACATGGCATTTACTTATATGCGAACTCAAATACTTGGCCATTATGGCTCTGAACCCGTGCACACCAAAGAACTTGTTGAGTTTGTGAAGCAAGGAAAGCTTTCGCTATCTAAATCCGTTTCCGAAGTATTACCTCTTGATCAAGCCGCTCTCGCTCTTGAAAAACTCGAGAAGAAGATCGGCAATCCAATCCGCATTGTTCTTAGGCCTTAAGAGATTTTAAGTCGCGTGAAGATGCTTAGTAAGTATGGAGCTGCTTTTCTATACGCCTCATCTTTATCTATTCCGATTGAACTCTTGAGGTTCTGGTCAAAATTATCTGACTTTGCAAGGTTTTCAAGGATTCTAATCAAAGCCTCAAATCCATATTCAGCCACTATCCACTCTGTAAAAATCGCTCCTAGCGCATATGAAGCTTCGAATGCTTGCTGGGGAGCATATCCTTCGGTCGCCTTCAATAGCTCAATTAAATCTGATTCAGTTTTGACAGTTCTCCACGTTCCGAGCGATTTCCAGATTACAGAAAGTGAAACATCAAGACCATCGCTATACCAACCTAGATTTTTCATTGCATATGAGTAACCGAAATAGTTAGCTGCACCTTCGATGAAATACTGTGGCGCGCGTCTGAGGTACTCGCCCTCCGAGCGCACAGGTTTCTGGCTCATGTAGTAGTCAAATATCACGTGAAAAGTTTCATGAGCCGGCACCTGAATCCATCCATTATCCATACGATCGGTGTCAGCAAAGGAGGTGGTTGCAAGAATAAGCTTTGAATTGAATTGGTTTGTGCTGCGATTTGAGCGAACTTCACCCATGATCCACGAATTACCAAATTGCGAGTCGATCTCTTTTAATCGATTGTAGTTATCCAGAGAAGTGACAAACTCGCGGCCCTCACGGTCCATGTATTCGTCGTCCTTCTCGCTTACAAATAGAACATCTAGCTTCGTTCCCATAGGAAATCGACTACCCCAGAATCGAGCTGCTCCTCGTACCTGCTCGACGCTGTAATTAGCAATATCTTTAGGAACATCAGGGCGAACGACTATTGCTAGTTCAAGGTTTTCCGAATTCTGTGCGCTCAGAAATTCTTGGAAACTTGCATAAGCCTTGACTCGTATCGGATCAAAATCTTTCTCAACTCTTGAATCGCTCGAAAAAAAACTTCCAGATTTTGCACGTCTTTCGATGTTGCCCTTTACTATGCGAAAGTTCGTTGGAGAATCCAGATACACCTGATCGACAGATGTGATCTCTTCGGCATTCGGCTTAGTTGATGAAGTGCACGAAGTCATGAGCACTAAGACAATAAGTAGTGCAATCTTCTTCAGCATTAGATGAGACTAGAGTTATTTGTCAGAATAGCAACAACCCCGACCACTTCGATCGGGGTTGTTTAGAAAGTGCTTTAACTAGCGATTCTCTCCAACTTGGTAATCATCCAAGCGAACTGCTTCGCCGGAACCAGTGGTTTCAA
>CAZCQR010000134.1:0-1666 GCA_964500885.1 uncultured Clavibacter sp. | reverse complement strand
AGATCAAGAGTTTCATCTGCAGTGGTCTTTGGAATCTCGCCAGTTGGCCTGCGCCTGCCACTTTGTTCTCCGGTTCGTAAAGTTTTGATTGCCATCTTCATAATCTCGTTTGATGGCGCCGGAATATCTCCGGATGCGCGTGGCAACTTTGGTCTGGTCTTGGCTCGCAATGAAACAGGTTTTTGCATAACGGCGCCTTGGCCATTTTCGGCAGCAGGAAAATAACCGGCATCGCGGAGTTCATCGATAATCTCTTCGGAATCTGCAATTAATACTTGAGGCGCTATCTGCCTAATCTCCAGATGTTCTAACTTTTTATCTTTCAATATTGCAGTAATAACGCTCTCATCTTCACAACGTATATAGGCGCTGGCAAAACCAACACGAAGTCGACCATGTTTACGAGAGACATCGGTAATTAAATAATCAAGTGGTTGTGGCAGAGGTGTCTTTGAAACTTCTTTAAGGAAGCTGCGGATTTCCTCCCCTGAGTGACCATGATCAAGGCCGCGACGGATTGAACTTTCAGAGAATCGATAAACGGTGGCGCCACCACGACTTTCGATATCGGCAAAGGTTGAAAGATGGCGGGATATTTCAATAGTTAGCGGGCCTGGTGCGATTGCAGTGTTATCGCCTTGGATCAAGATGTGATCAACCGGTGCTGGTAGAGCTTTAGCAAGGCCAACTTTTGAATCACCATTTAGAAATTTTTTACCAAATGAAGAGAGAGCATGAGCCCCGGTAATTCCAAGCCATTCAGCTTCTCTGGTGGTCCAAGCAATGAAATCTTTGGTCACAGCTAAAGTTTTGCGATGCGGATATCGCCAAGTTACTGCATTGGTTAACTGATCTAGTTCTGGCGCGATACCGGATGCGCTTTCAATAATTTCAAGAATCGATTTTCTAATCCGCGGCGCATTTGGTCGATCAACTTCTGGACCGAGTGCTGTGATATTTCTAGAATCATTTCGGCCGATTAATCCAGCGACTCTAGTTGAGGATTGCCAAGCTTCGACAATCTCTAGCCATTGTTCTTCATAGCTCTTGGTTTGAAAGAGATCAAAGCTGGCGTTCGGAAGAATCCGGCCATCTGGTTCGGTGCTAATTAAGCCGAGCATGTAGGTAAGTTCTGCGATAAAGATTGCAAAAGGTTCTTCTACGCCAAGGTGTTCGGCGCACTTCTTAACTTCACGAACGCCAAGGCCGCCAGATTGAATTGCAGTTGGTGTTTCTTCAGACCAGAAATTAAGTAGCTCAGTGATTAAGCGAAGCAGCGTTGTAATTGCAGCGATTGCAGCGCGGTCAGATTCTGCCGCAGCCACTTTTTTGCCAGAAACATCCGGTTGGGCTGGCGATAAATTTTTGTAAATCTTTCCGCCGCGAAGATGAATCGCAACTTCACGAGGCAAGATAACGGTTTTGCTATCGACTGGGATTAAAAACTTATTCTCAAGTAGCCATTGAATTGGGCTACCTTTTTTATGGATATCTTCAACCTGGCCTTTGGGTGGTCCCCAAGTAAGTTGATCGAGAAGTGATTTTGCGCCGGTTGGGGCTTTATCAAGTAATTTGAAATTAATAGTTGTGGCAACTGTCGGACCAAGGCCGGCAATATTTTCACCCAAGATATCTCTAACGGCACGCGGAGTCCGGAACTTCTTTC
>CAZCQR010000133.1:0-1673 GCA_964500885.1 uncultured Clavibacter sp. | reverse complement strand
GGCGGTCCAATTCTTTAATTGCGGCTGGCTCACAGTGCATATCAACGACGGCATAAATTCCTTCGCTCTTCTTTGCGATTTCAAATGCCATGCGGCGACGGCCCCAGATATCGAGCTTGTCGACTTTTCCACCTGATTCCTTAATGATCTTGAGATAAGTCTCAAGACTTGGTGCGACTGTTCGCTCTTCTAGATCCGGATCTAGAATCACCATTAACTCATAGCGACGCATATAACTCCTATGGACTAATCGGTCGCGGCATTTCCGCGACAGGAGATTCACTGAAGTTTCCTTTAGTGAAGGTGGGTAAGACTAGCCCCGCTCCCTGACAGCGCGAAATTTGAGCGTGGATAACTGTGGATTAGGGCTCTGGCAAACCAGGCCAATGTGGCAACCCGAATCAAAATCGCAACTGTGTAGAAACCTTCGCCAACTCCATACTTGGCGCCACTTGTCTCGGCTAAAAATTGCCAGATTGCAAAATGATAAAGCGCTTCACCACCCTGCCAAATCCAGAATGCGCTTCGATATCTCATCGCAAGTAAGGCAAGCGGTGTTAACCAGAGAATATATTGTGGTGAATAAACCCTGCTCATTGTTGTAAAGAGAGCCACTGAAAGAAAAGCAATCACTGCAAAATCGTCAAAGCTTCTAATCTTTCGAGCGTAAAAAATAACTGCTGCAATTCCTGCAATGCCAATCAAATAATAAATCGGATTGCTAATTTGAATTCCACGTAACTCAAGCGCGTACCAAATAGATCCTAAATCGTTGGCGCGATCTAAATTCATTTTGTAAAAGCGCGACCATCCTGGACTGGTAAGAGCAACGGGCAGATTAATTACTAACCAAGTTGCCAGGGTTATCAACTTAAAGCGAATTACACTTCGTAAATTCTCTAGATTCCAAAGATAGAAAGCGATTGGAATAATAAGAACTATTGGAAAGAATTTGGTAGCGATAGCAATACCAAGTGAGATCGCTGCATAATCAAAACGCTTCTCTTTAAAGAAATAGATTGTAAGTAAAGCGCCAATTACCGCCCACATATCCCAATTGATATAAAGCGATCCAATAACGGCAGGAGAGAAGGCGAGCAAGGTCGCAAACTCTGGTCGAATTCGATAGAGCAGAAAGATTGCGCCAATAAAAAGTAAGGCCAGCAGAAAGGCATTTAGGTAAAAGAAAGTTAGAAAGCTGGAAACTGGAAGGCTTGTCAGCCAGATAACTACACCAGTAATTACTGGATATTCGATGGCATTCTCACTTGATTCATACGGCCAGATTTTTTGATCGATATCTCGCGCACCATAAAGTGCAGTTAAATCTGAGTAACACATCTTGATATAGACATCAGGTGCAGCCCAGTTATTGGCGCTGCAATTATTGAATTTAGCGAAGGAAAGTAAGGCGCTAACTAGAGCAATTGCCACAATTACGCGGCTGCTCTTAATCATGGCTTTACTTCAGGGAATTTCTTTAGCGCTTTGGTGCAGAACTCAGTTAAATCTTTCATCGCGCCTTCTAGGTCAGCAGTTGCGCACCAGCGCGCAGCATCGATTGGCGCAATTGTTGGAATTGGATCTGGAATTGGAGTTCGCTCAGTTCCGCCAATATTTGCAGGCGGTAGAAAATCTAATTTTGGCTGACCTTTAAGTGCAGCTTTCATATA
>CAZCQR010000132.1:0-1747 GCA_964500885.1 uncultured Clavibacter sp. | reverse complement strand
CTTTTGCCCTCCCTGGATTCGTTACTTCCCAGGGTCCTATAGGAAAGGTAGCTAAATGAAGAAGAAGTTAAAGCTTCTCGGATTAGCACTGGCATCAACACTGATCATCACTGGTTGCAGCTCAAGCAGCGACAATGCAGGTGGTTCAGTAATCGTTGCTTATCAGAACGATATTGCCACGCTAGATCCTGCAATTGGTTATGACTGGCAGAACTGGTCAATTATCAAATCTATATTCAGCCGTCTTCTAGATTACGAACCAGGAACAACAAATCTCGTTCCAGATCTAGCGACTGATATGCCAGAAATTTCAGAAGATGGAAAGACCTTTACATTTAATCTTCGCGACGATGTTAAGTTCCATAATGGACGTACATTGACTGCAGAAGATGTGAAGTACTCAATCGAGCGCGCAGTTAATCCTGCAACTCAAGGTCCTGGCGCTGGCTTCTTTGCAAGCATCGTCGGCTTTGATGATGCAGCTGCCGGCAAGACAACTGATATCTCCGGAATCGTTGTTAATAGCCCAACCTCCATCACATTTAATCTTTCACGTCCAGATGCAACCTTCTTACACGTAATGGCAATTAACTTCGCCAGCGTTGTGCCAAAAGAAGAAGCAGAGAAGTACGGACCAGACTTTGGTAAGAACCCAGTCGGTTCCGGTGCTTTCAAATTTACTTCATGGGAACTCGGTCAGAAGTTAACTCTTGATCGCAACCCTGATTACTACAAGAGCGGTCTACCAAAAGTAGATCAGATCGTCTTCGAAGTTGGCGTTGACCCAACAGTTGCGCTACAACGTTTGAAGAGCGGCGAAGTAGACATTCTTGGTGACAGCATTCCTGCTGCAAGCTACATCTCCGAAAAAGAGAATCCAGATAATGCTGATCTCATCATCGAAGGTGGCCAGCTACAGACTGGTTATGTCACACTAAATGTAAAGATCAAGCCACTAAATAACGTAAAGGTTCGTCAAGCAATTAACCATGCAATTGATAAGGAGCGCATCGTCCAGATTCTTAATGGACGTGCCGAAGCTGCAAATCAGCCGCTTCCTCCATCAATGCCTGGTTATGACAAGAACTACACAGGTTTTGGTTACGATGTTGAAAAAGCAAAGGCACTTCTAGCAGAAGCTGGACTTGCAAGCGGATTCAGCACTGAACTATGGACCAGCAATACAGATCCAAATCCACGAATTGCACAATCAATTCAGGAAGATCTTGCTGCAATCGGAATCAAGGCAGAGATCAAGTCACTTGCACAAGCAAACGTGATCGAAGCTGGTGGCGCTGGTAAAGCTCCAATGATTTGGTCCGGTGGTATGGCATGGATCGCTGACTTCCCAGATCCAAGTAACTTCTGGGGTCCAATCCTTGGTTGCGGCGGTGCCGGACCTGGTGGATGGAACTGGTCTAAGTACTGCAACGAGAAACTCGATGCAGATGCTGTTAAGGCTGACTCAATGACAGATCCTGCAAAAGCAGAGGAACGCCAAGCTCTCTGGAGTTCGGTATTCACTCGCGCAATGGATGAAGCACCATGGGTACCAATCTTCAATGAAAAGCGAATCACCATGAAGTCCGAAAGACTTGGTGGAGATAAGTCGCTCTTTATTGATCCGGTACACATTCCGGTCAACTACGACCACATCTTCATCAAGTAGTAATAACTAGTAATCGAACATGGCTAAAAGTATCCATGCTCGTGATCATCACTTTGGGTGGGACAACACGTTCCCACC
>CAZCQR010000131.1:0-1824 GCA_964500885.1 uncultured Clavibacter sp. | reverse complement strand
CTTCACGCAAAGTCAAAAATGCGGTAGAAAGATTTAGCGCCAAGGTTCGATTCCAGGCATCAAGGGAAATCTCATCTAATCTGCCATCACCAAATTTGCGACCAGAGCCGCCAACAACTCCAACGACATCAGTTACATTTCCTAAAGCGCTTTCGGCGCTTTGAAATGCTGAAACTGTTTGATCTTCTTCCCGGAGATCAATCGAAGAGAAACCTTTTATATTTTTACATTCATTACTTAGCGCTTCAGATTCGGCATCAATGCCACCAACGATATAAATCGCATCACCGCGCGCATCCAATGCGCGGATCAATGCAGCAGCGATTCCGCTACTGCCGGTAACTATCACTTGTTTTGCCACGTCGGTGAGGATAATAAATGCGTTGGGAAATGTCTATACATTCATAATCATGGTTTGATTAGCGCATGAATTCCGAAACGCGCCCCTGGGGACGTTACGAAATAATCGAAGAGAGCCCATCGCATAAAGTGAAATCAATTTTTGTGGCGCCTGGAAAACGGCTCTCGTATCAACGCCATAAATATCGCGCCGAACATTGGTTCATAGTTGCAGGCGAAGCTGAAGTAACTGTTGATGGCGAAGTCCATAAGTTAACAGTTGGCCAATCAATTGATATTGAGATCGGCGCCGCCCATCGAATTGCAAATATTGGGAAAGAAGAAGTCAATTTCATTGAAGTTCAAACTGGTACTTACTTTGGTGAAGATGACATCGAACGGTTAGAGGATGATTTTGGTAGGGCAGATAAATGAGCGGCTCAATAATTACCGGTGAGATCTCAGAGATTCCAGGAGTTTTTACAAAACTAAATCAAAGCCAAGTTGTTTTTGATAGCGCGGTAGCCGAGATCAAAAAGAGAGCTATTAATAATGTAATCCTGCTTGCGCGTGGGACATCTGGCCACGCTGCGCTTTTCCTAAAAGCGCTAATTGAAACTGAACTTGGTTTACCAGTTGGAATTGCAGCGCCATCAGCAGTGTCAATTAACGGGGCGAAGTTAAATTATAAAAATACTCTGGTAATCGGTTTAAGTCAGAGCGGACAATCACCAGATCTACTAAGTTATCTGGAAGCAGCAAAATCAGGTGGCGCATTGGTGATAACTATGACTAATGATGGCGATTCGCCGATGGCAAAACTTGCCGATATTCATATTGATTTACTAGCCGGAAAAGAACGAGCTCTGGCTGCAACAAAGAGCTATTCAGCACAATTATTTGCTGGAGTTAAATTAATCCGAAGCTGGCAAGGCAAGGTAAATGATTTTGTAGAAGTGACTGATCGCTTAAGTGAATTGCTCTCTGATAATCAAATTACCGATGCACTCATAACCAAGATTGCGAACTATAAGAACTTGGTATTTATTGGTCGTGGCTATGGATATGCAAATTCCAGAGAAGGTGCGCTTAAGATTCAGGAAACTTGTTATCGATTTGTTCAGGGATATTCAGCGGCCGATTATGTTCATGGACCAATGGCAGCGGTCGACACAGAATCATGCGTATTTGTAATTTCCCCTGCTGGCTCGCCAGAAAAAGGCTTATCTAAAGCGGTAATTGCAACAAGAGAACGCGGTGCAAAAATTATCTGGGTAGGAAGTGGTGGATTTAGCCAAGGCGATGAAGTTGTTATAGATGGCGCTACAACAAATGATGAGGCGTTGAATTGCGTAATTGATGCATCTCTCCTACAGATACTGGCAGTGAAATTGGCTTTGCAGCTCGGTCATAACCCAGATGTATCGCGGGGACTTGAAAAAGTAACTCTTACTTTCTAGTTAGAAGCCTTAGAGTTAAGACATG
>CAZCQR010000130.1:0-1827 GCA_964500885.1 uncultured Clavibacter sp. | reverse complement strand
GATCCAGTAATTACTTTGAAGCGCGCGCTAGATAATGTAAAGCCTGCTGTTGAAGTTCGCTCACGCCGTGTTGGTGGCGCGACTTACCAGGTTCCAGTAGAAGTTAAAGCTGCACGATCGACAACACTTGGACTTCGTTGGCTCGTTGACAATGCTCGCCTCCGTCGCGAGAAGTCAATGGCAGAACGTCTTTCAAATGAAATGATCGATGCATCAAACGGATTGGGCGCAGCCGTTAAAAAGCGCGAAGACACTCACAAGATGGCAGAAGCTAATAAGGCTTTTGCTCATTATCGGTGGTAATTATGGCGACAGCTACAGCTCTTGATTTAGCAAAGGTGCGCAACATCGGCATCATGGCGCATATCGATGCCGGTAAGACCACAACAACCGAACGCATCCTTTTCTATACCGGTATCAACTACAAGATCGGTGAAGTTCATGAAGGCGCAGCCACCATGGACTGGATGGAACAGGAACAAGAGCGCGGTATCACCATTACTTCTGCGGCAACTACCTGCCAGTGGAAAGACCACACAATTAATATCATCGATACACCAGGCCACGTTGACTTCACAGTTGAAGTTGAACGCTCACTCCGAGTTCTCGATGGCGCAGTAACAGTTTTCGATGGCGTTGCTGGTGTCGAGCCACAATCAGAGACCGTCTGGCGTCAAGCAGATAAGTACAAAGTTCCAAGAATTTGTTTCGTAAATAAATTAGACCGTACCGGCGCAAGCTTTGATCGCTGCGTCGAGATGATTGGTTCACGACTTGGCGCAACTGCACTTGTTCTACAAGTTCCAATCGGAGCTGAAGCAGATTTCGTTGGCGTTGTTGATCTAATCGCAATGAAGGCGCTTACTTGGCGCGGTGAAACCCAGAAGGGTGAAGATTACAAAATCGAAGAGATCCCAGCAGATCTCAAAGCAAAGTGCGATGCAGCTCGCCATGCGATGATTGAAACTCTTGCTGAGTGCGATGACGCAATCATGGAGAAGTATCTTGGTGGCGAAGATCTAAGCGAAGAAGAAATTATCGCTGGTATCCGCCGCGCAACTCTTTCTTACAAGTTAACTCCAGTTCTTACTGGATCTGCATTTAAGAACAAGGGCGTACAGCCAATGCTCGATGCAGTAACCCGTTACCTACCAAGCCCACTAGATATCGATGCAATTGTCGGTACCAAGATGGGTAATAAAGAGGTAGAGATTGCTCGTAAGCCAGATGCAGCAGAACCATTCGCATCTCTAGCTTTTAAGATCATGAGCGATCCACATCTTGGAAAACTTACTTTCGTACGTATTTACTCCGGAGTCCTAGAAGCCGGAACCGGAATTCTTAACTCAACTAAAGATCGTAAAGAACGTATCGGCAAGATTTATCGCATGCATGCAAATAAGCGTGAAGAAATTCCACAAGCATCAGCTGGTGACATCATCGCGGTAATGGGTCTTAAGGACACCACAACCGGTGACACTCTTTGCGATTCAGATAATCCAGTAATTCTTGAATCAATGGATTTCCCAGATCCAGTTATTCACGTTGCAATCGAGCCAAAGACAAAGGGCGATCAAGAGAAGCTTGGCGTTGCAATTCAACGTCTCGCTGAAGAAGATCCAACCTTCCATGTTCGTACCGATGAAGAGACTGGCCAGACCATCATTGGTGGAATGGGCGAACTTCATTTGGAAATTTTGGTTGACCGTATGAAGCGCGAATTTAAAGTCGAAGCAAATGTTGGTAAGCCACAGGTTGCTTATCGCGAAACTCTTCGCAAGCCAGTTGATCGTTATGACTACACACATAAGAAGCAGACCGGTGGTT
>CAZCQR010000129.1:0-1834 GCA_964500885.1 uncultured Clavibacter sp. | reverse complement strand
AATTAATTATTTGCGAATTTACCGGTAACTAAGTAGTAAACACGACGAGCGACCGACACTGCATGGTCAGCGAAACGTTCGTAATAGCGGCCGATCAAGGTGATATCAATAGCGGTTTCTGTGCCATGCTTCCAATTAGGATCAAGTAAGGTAGTAAATAGTTTGCGGTGTAATTTATCCATCTCGTCATCGTCGCGTTCGACTTCAAGAGCTTTATCAATATCTCGTGAACTGATAACTTCGCCGGCCTTATCGGCAATTACTTTTGCAACTTTGCCCATCTCTTCAATCGTAAGGAGAAGTTCTGAAGGTACTGCGGCATTTGGATGGCGAAGTCGCGTAATTTTCGCAACGTGATGTGCCATATCGCCCATTCGCTCGAGATCAGCGCTCATACGTAGAGCGGTGACAAGGGCTCGTAAATCAGATGCAACTGGTTGTTGTCTTGCAATAATGTCAATAATGCGCGCATCTAGTTCGTGTTGAAGATTGTCGACGCGATCATCTGCCGAGATAACTTCTTCTGCTTCAGCAAGATTTGCAGTCAGAATCGCATGAGTTGCTTTATCAATAGCGCTAGAGACAATCGAGGAAAGTTCAACCAGGGTATCGGTAACACCATCTAGCTCATCTTGGAATGCTGCTCTTAGCCAAGTCATGGGCTAAAGATAATGGTTATTAAGCAGAGGCGCTTTTCTATGCGTAAACGGCAGATAGATATGCCGTGAACAGCGGGTAAACCAAGGAAAAGTGACCGGTGATGAGGATTTTCGTACCATTAAGACATGTTATTCCGTAGGGATTCTAATGATCTCGAAGATCGTATTGAAATTCCTGACTTACTTATTAAAGCTTTGGAATCTTTAGAATCAGAATCGCTTTTAGTGCTTCCTGGTGAAGTAATTGTTTACGAGAGTGATGGTCTATCTAATTTTGGATTAGTAAGGGATGGCCGAGTAGCAAGTGAAGAGCTAATTGCGCTAATTCGCGTGGTTCGTAGAACTAATGAAACCCGTCGAGGTTCAATTGAGTTAGCAAGAGGTCCAATTGGTGAAGGAAAACGAGAAGTTCGTGTATCGGTGGCGCCATTGACCGAAGACGGATTGATTTTAGTACTGATTTCGGACGAGAGTGAAGCGCGACGAATTGATGCGGTGCGAAGAGATTTTGTCGCCAATGTTTCTCATGAACTCAAAACTCCAATTGGAGCCTTGGGCCTATTAAGCGAAGCAATTCTTGGAGCTAAGAATCAGCCAGATGAAGTCGTTAGATTTGCAACAAAGATGCAAAATGAAGCGAAACGTTTAACCGATCTAGTGCAGGAAATCATCGACCTATCTAGATTGCAAAGTAGCGATCCTTTGCATCAAGCATTCCCGGTTGAAGTCGAAGATTTAATTCGGGAAGCAGTAAATCAAGCCCAAATACACGCAGAATCTCGTGGAATAGCAATTGAGTTAGGTGGAATCGAAAATGCCACGGTAATTGGCGATCGTGACCAACTTATTGCGGCAATTCATAATCTGATTGAGAATGCAATCAATTATTCTCCAGAGAATACAAAAGTTTCAGTTACGTCATCAATAAAGGATGGGCTAGTGGAGATTGCGATAACTGATCAAGGAATCGGAATTGCAGAATCAGAGTTAGGACGTATCTTTGAGCGTTTTTATCGAGTAGACCCGGCGCGTTCAAGACAGACTGGTGGGACTGGATTGGGATTATCAATTGTGAAACATGTGGCGTTAAATCACGGTGGCGATGTGAAAGTTTGGAGTAAAGAAGGTGTCGGAAGTACTTTCTCGATCATCTTGCCAATTGGAAAGAATGAGGA
>CAZCQR010000128.1:0-1836 GCA_964500885.1 uncultured Clavibacter sp. | reverse complement strand
GCGATACCGAAGAAACTTTCAAAAAAGACCCAAGAGATTTTGCGCTATGGAAAGCGTCCAAACCAGGAGAACCATCCTGGCCAACTCCTTGGGGACCAGGAAGACCAGGTTGGCATCTGGAATGTTCAGCTATGGCACATGCTTATCTTGGCGATGAATTTGATATTCATGGTGGTGGACTTGATTTGATCTTCCCGCATCATGAAAATGAAATTGCTCAATCAGAAGCAGCTGGCCAGAAATTCGCTCGTTATTGGATGCATAACGCCTGGGTTACAACAAGTGGTGAGAAGATGAGTAAATCACTTGGTAATTCACTACAAGTAATGGAAGTTTTAAAACGCGTTCGCGGAATTGAATTGCGTTGGTATCTTGGCAGTGCTCATTATCGATCAATGTTGGAATTCTCTTTTGAAGCACTTGAAGAAGCAGCTGTGGCATTTAGGCGAATCGAGAATTTCTTAACTCGAGTCAAAGAAAATGGCGAGATCACAAAGGTAATTGCACCTGAATTTGCAGAGTTGATGAACGATGATCTAGCTGTCCCACAAGCACTTGCATTGATTTCAGAGTGGCTTCGCGCTGGAAATACAGAGTTAAGTGCAGGTAATTCACCAATTGAACTGGCAAGCAAAATCCGTGGTGCGCTAGATATTTTGGGTTGTGATCCATTTGATGCTGCATATGGACAGAGCAACAACAAAAAATTAGATGCGGCAGTTGATGGCTTGATTGCGCTGCTTCTAGAACAGCGAGAAGCTGCACGAGTACGAAAAGATTTCGCGGCCGCAGATGCGATCCGTGATCGAATAATCGCGATGGGAATCACCATCGAAGATACCCCGAGCGGACCAAGATGGAGCATCAATGGCTAAGCCACCAAAGCGACGCGGTTTAAGAGGCAAGGGCCCAACACCGAAAGCTGAAGATAGACCTCAACATAAGAAGTATCGCGGCGATGAACCTTCTCGTAAGCAGATCGAACGAAAACGCAATGAACGTAAACGAATTGATAGCAAACGTCGCGATTTTCGCCGCGAACCTAAAGAACATTTAGACACTATTGCTGGACGAAACGCAGTTGTTGAAGCGCTTCGTGCCGGTATTCCAGCACGTGAATTAATTGTTGCAACCGGAGTTGATATTGATGAACGGCTAGAAGAGAGCGTTCGCTTAGCTCAGAAATCTGGTTTAAGTATTAGAGAAGTAGAACGTCGCCAGATTGAAAATATGACCGGAATAGCAAATCACCAAGGTATTGCCCTAGTTGCAAAGCCATTCCAATATTCATCCCAGAAAGAAATATTTGCGCGCGCAAAATCCCCTGCATTATTCGTAGCAGTTGATGGCGTAACCGATCCGAGAAATATCGGTGCAATTGCCAGAAGCGCTGCTGCATTTAGCGCAGATGGCTTATTGATTCCAGAGCGCCGAAACGCGCCAATAACTGCGGCTGCTTGGAAATCATCAGCAGGAGCTGCAGCGCGCTTACCAATCGCCCAAGTAACTAACTTGGTTCGCTCCATGCAAGATGCGAAAGAGTTTGGTTGCTTTGTTGTAGGCCTAGATGGTGATGCTGATACCAGCGTTGAGGAAATTGAAATAGCTGATCAACCTCTCTACGTCGTGGTTGGCAGTGAAGGACGAGGCCTCTCTCGTTTAGTTAGAGAAAATTGTGATTTGTTAATCTCAATCCCAATGAGCAATACCGTTGAATCACTTAATGCAAGTGTGGCGATGTCGATTGCTCTTTATGCAATCGACAGGAAGCGCAATGGCATATAAGCGTTTTCTAGCTCTCGGCGATTCAATGACTGAGGGCATGTCAGATGAAAT
>CAZCQR010000127.1:0-1902 GCA_964500885.1 uncultured Clavibacter sp. | reverse complement strand
CACCAATAATCTAATAGCGAAGAGCCCAACCCAGATCCAAGTAGCCTTTATATAAGTTGATCGTCGCGCCGGATCTTGCCGCCACTTAAAGTTTTCACCAAGTATCGGACCGAGCACTAAACCAACAACCGGCCATCGGACCAAATTGGAAATTGCATATGCGACACCGTAAATTAAATTTGTCCATAATCCAGGAAGATAAAAATCTTCAGCCTTGCCACTTCGATTCGCCAACCAGGCGCAGATTGCAACGCCGATAACTCCAGATACAGCATGTTGAATAGTCTCGCGTCGAAAGAGCCTAATCACTGTAACAACTAATGAGAAAATTAAGGCATAGTAGGCCGAATTTCTCACATCCTGATTAAAGTTAAATGAAATTAGAAATATGAGCGATGGTAAGCCAGAATCAAAAATACCCTTCTTCCCACCAAGGGCATTTAAAATTTTCTCTTTATCTTGATTCTCGCTCATTTCTTACCTGTTGATCCAAAACCAGAGTCGCCCCTTGTGCTTCCGGGAAGCTCATCGACTTCGATAAATTCTCCATGTTCCACTTTTTGTATGACAAGCTGAGCAATTCTTTCGCCCCGTGCAATCTTTATTGTTTGCGTCGAATCATGATTTATTAAGATAACTTGGAGTTCGCCTCGGTAGGCGGCATCAACAGTTCCTGGAGCATTGACCATGCCTAATCCTTCTTTTATGGCACGTCCGGACCTTGGATGTACAAATGCTGCATATCCGGGCGGTAGCGCAATCGCGATACCTGTCGGAACTAGCATCCGTTCACCCGGTTTTATCTCAGTATCAATTCGAGAGTAAAGATCTGCTCCAGCATCCCCTGGTTTTGCATAACTTGGAACCGGCAATTCTTTATCGAGTCTAGTAATTAAAACTTTCATGGATTAATTTCTAACTCTGGAGATTTTCCATTCATGCCAAAGAGAGCTTCCCGGAAACCTTCTGGCGCGTTATTTATAAAGTGTTCTAACGGTACAACTATGAAGATTGCAGCAGCCTCTACCGCTATCGGGCCATCTTCTGATCCGATTCGCCCTTCGGCGCGACAATAGATTTTTCGACCATCTTGTCCGGTTATTTCTGCCGTAATAAATAGTGTTTTACCAACCTGAACTGGCATCAGGAATGATGTTTCTAGTTTTCCTGTTACTGCTGGTTCGCGAACTAACCACATCAATTTTCCAAGCGCTTCATCGAATGCACAGGACAGTAATCCTCCATGGGCCAAACCAGGAGCGCCCTGATGATGTTCAGTTACAACAAACTTTGCAGTAATTGTCATTCCTTCACCAGAATAGGCGGTTAGATGTAAACCTGTTGGATGCGAAGCGCCACAGCCAAAACAATCTTGATTATGAGATCCAAGTAAAGATCCGGGAGCAGGAGCTTTGGGATGACGAGCCGGAACGGTTACTCCAGGTGGTGGTGTGATGCTTAAGCCACGAGACATGTCGCCAAGATTACCCTGAATTTGAAGTAATCTGACCGCCATGTCCAAAGTCAGCTATTACGAAGTTATCTGGTGGCCGCTTCGTGTTTGGCTACTTTTCATGTTCTTGGATTTGGCGCTCATTATTTCAATTGGTGTAGCACTCTCGGATTTTCAAATTCTGATCTTTACTTTGATGCTCTTTTTCGCAACTGCACTTCTCGCCTACCAAACTAGATTAGTTATCTCATTTGATGGAAATTTGTTGAGAGTAGGGCGAGCAAAGTTGGAGCGAAAATACATGGGTGAAATTTCGAAACTGAGTGAGTCCGAAATGAAACTTGCGAGAGGCGCACCCAATAACTATCTTGCAATTAGATTTTGGGTTAGAGATGGTGTGAAGATTGCACTTAATGACAGTAGAGATCCAAATAAGAATTGGGTAATTA
>CAZCQR010000126.1:0-1907 GCA_964500885.1 uncultured Clavibacter sp. | reverse complement strand
GGAGCTAATGAATTGGCTATTGCAACTCTTTCGCAATTAGGGATTTTGGTTGATTTACCGCGGGAATCGATCCTTGGCGGAGGCCAAGTTGTCGGTGGAATTACCGTGAGTAAACTTGTAACTCATGGCTAAGCGCGCACACCGAGTCGCATCATTGATGCTGCATACCTCACCGCTAGAACAAGCGGGTACTGGTGATGCCGGCGGGATGAATGTTTATGTTGTGGAAAGTGCAAAGCGAATTGCTGAATCAGGTGTGCAGGTAGATATTTTTACTCGCGCCAATAAACCAAATCTGCCAGAGACGGTTGAGATTGCAGATGGCGTAAAAGTTGTGCACTTAGAAGCAGGCCCTTATGGATCTGTTTCAAAAGATGAATTACCGTCACAAATTTGTGCGCTGATGTCTTCTTATCTGCGTTATGAATTACAGCGCCCTGCCGGCTATTACGATCTAATTCACTCCCATTATTGGATCTCTGGCCAATTAGGTTGGCTAGTTTCAGAGCGTTATGGATTGCCGCTAATTCATACGATGCACACCATGGCAAAAGTTAAGAATCAATCACTTGCCGAAGGTGAATCACCCGAGCCACAGACACGTGCGATCGGTGAAGAACAAGTTGTTTCGGCCGCCTCTGCCTTAATTGCTAACACCGCTTCAGAAGCTGCCAGCCTGGTATCTCTTTATGAAGCATGTCCCGATAATGTATTTGTAGTTTCACCAGGCGTTGATCTTCGTACCTATAAAGTAAATGGTGGTAAGAAAACATCTAGAGATAAATTAAAAATCAGCCAAGATCAATTGATGTTGTTATTTGTTGGCCGAATCCAGCCGCATAAAGGTCCAGAAGTTTTAATTCGCGCAGTGGCAGAGATGGTTTTACATACGCCAGCGCTTCGTAGCAAGTTACGTGCCGTGATTATGGGTGGCCCATCTGGAAACGGTTCACAAGAACCAGAACGTCTTGCCGGTTTGGCTCGATTCTTAAACGTTAGCGATATTGTGCAATTTGTTCCACCAGTTGCGCATGAGGAGCTCTCTGATTGGTATCGCGCGGCTGATTTAGTTTGTGTTCCTTCATATTCAGAATCTTTTGGTTTAGTTGCTCTTGAAGCACAGGCTTGCGGAACTCCAGTTGTCGCAACAGCAGTTGGTGGCTTACGTGCCGCGGTTGCCGATGGTATTTCTGGCGTTCTTGTTGATGGTCATAATCCAAAGGCGTGGTCAGCAACAATTCAGAGATTACTTATGGAGCCACAACATCGATTGTTGCTTTCAATGGGCGCAGTTGAACATGCATCACGATTTGGTTGGGATACAACAGCGCGCGGAATTCTGGATGTCTATGACACAGTCTTATCGCGTGGTGCTGGCGCCAAATTAAGCGTGGTCTAATGAACCGCAACATGGCAATTGCCACAATAGATGAATTTTTAGAATCGCACGATATCGATTTTGAAAAGAGCGATAACAATTACTTTTTAACCTTGCCGGGCGAGCGAAAGCTGCAAACCCATTGCGCAATAGTGGTCGGGGATCATTCAGTAAGCATTAATGCTTTTGTCATAAGAAAACCTGATGAGAACGCGGAAGTGGTTCACGAATGGTTATTAAAGAAGAATGCTTCGATGTATTGCGTAGCTTTTGCAATCAACGAGATGGGTGATATTTACCTAGTGGGCCGATTGCCATTTAATTCGATAACTGAACAAGAGTTGGACCGAGTTATTGGCGCGGTATTGCAGTATTCGGATTCTTCATTTAATCCGCTCCTCGAGCTTGGTTTTTCTAGCGCCATCAGACGCGAATGGGCTTGGCGAGTGTCACGCGGTGAATCACTTGCTAATCTAAAAGCCTTTGAGCATTTAATTTAGATTAAGATTAAGACATGTTCAATTTAATT
>CAZCQR010000125.1:0-2001 GCA_964500885.1 uncultured Clavibacter sp. | reverse complement strand
CGGGACAGAAGATCCGCATCAGGCTCAAGGCCTATGACCATGAGGTGATCGATACCTCGGCGAAGAAGATCGTCGAAACTGTCGAGCGCACTGGTGCAACGGTCGCGGGCCCAGTTCCGCTACCAACAGAGAAGAACACTTACTGTGTTATTCGCTCTCCTCACAAATACAAAGATAGCCGCGAACATTTTGAGATGCGCACCCACAAGCGATTGATCGACATCATCGATCCAACGCCAAAGACTGTGGATTCATTGATGCGCCTCGATCTTCCTGCTGGCGTCGATATCGAGATTAAGCTCTAAGGAGATCTGAGATGACAACCACGCAATCAAAGGGCAGCGCGATCAAGGGAATCCTTGGCGTCAAGCTCGGTATGACTCAGGCCTTCGATGAGAACAACAAAGTTATTCCAGTAACTGTCGTTCAAGCAGGTCCATGTGTCGTTACCGATATTCGTACTCTAGAAAAAGATGGTTACGAAGCAATTCAACTTTCCTTCGGCGCAATTGATCCAAAGAAAGTTTCAAAGCCACTTTCTGGTCAATTCGCAAAGGCTGGCGTAACACCACGTCGTTATGTTGGCGAAATTCGCACCAGCTCTGCTGCTAACTACACAGTTGGCCAAGAAATTAAGGCAGATCTATTTGCAGCTGGCGAAATCATTGATGCCCAAGGCACTTCAATCGGTAAGGGAACTGCTGGTGTTATGAAGCGCCACAACTTCCGCGGTTTTGGTGATGGCCATGGTGTTGAGCGTAAGCACAGAACTTCCGGTTCGATTGGTAACCGTACGACTCCTGGTCGCGTTTTCAAAGGAAAGCGTATGAGCGGTCGCATGGGTATCGATACCGTAACAATGCAGAATTTAACTATTCACTCTGTTGATGTAGAAAAGAATGTAATTCTTGTTAAGGGTTCAATCCCTGGCATCAATGGTTCACAAATTGTCATTCGCACCGCAGCAAAGAGCGTTGCAAGTGAAGTACTAAATAAGGCAGGTGCATAATGTCATTAACCGTTGAAGTTAAAGATGCCAAGGGAGCTGCTGCTGGCTCCGTTGAATTACCTGCAGAAATATTTGATGTGCAAGTAAATATTCCATTGATTCACCAAGTTGTAACTGCACAATTAAATGCAGCTCGCCAAGGAACACATAAGGCGAAGAACCGTGGTGAAGTAAGTGGTGGCGGTAAGAAACCGTTTAAGCAGAAGGGAACAGGTCGCGCTCGTCAGGGATCGACTCGTTCACCAAACCAGCGACATGGTGGTGTTGCACAAGGCCCAGTTCCTCGTAAATACGATGAGCGAACACCTAAGAAGATGATCAAGGCTGCACTTCGCGGTGTTCTCTCTGATCGTCAACGTAACGCAAGAATTCATGTTGTTGCAGAAATTGCAGCGGAACTAAATACCAAGGCTGCGATTAAAGCGGTACGCCAATTCTCA
This sequence comes from uncultured Clavibacter sp., assembly GCA_964500885.1. Lineage (GTDB taxonomy): Bacteria > Actinomycetota > Actinomycetes > Nanopelagicales > Nanopelagicaceae > MAG-120802. The sequence continues at coordinate 552 of CAZCQR010000125.1, read as the reverse complement.
GATCGCGAAAAAGTTCTCGTAGTTCTAACTCATGGTGAAGAAACCGCCTGGAGATCACTACGTAACGAGGCAGATCTTCACTTGATTCGTCAGGATCAATTAAATGCTTATGACGTCGTTGTTTCTGATGATGTCGTTTTCTCCAAGAAAGCGCTCGCTGACTTTGTTGCTGGACCTGCAAAGGGTTCATCTGCAAAAGCAGTTGGCCGCGAATCAGAGTTAGCTGAGGTGTCCGCATGAAAGATCATCGCGAAGTCTTAATCGCGCCGGTTGTATCTGAAAAGTCATACAGCATGCTCGATGAGAACAAATACACCTTCTTAGTTGCACCAAGTGCAAATAAGACAGAGATCAAAATTGCTGTCGAGAAGATCTTCAAAGTTCGCGTATTGAAAGTTAATACGATGAATCGCGAAGGAAAGCGGAAGATAACTCGTTTCGGTAATGGAAAGCGTAGCGACACCAAGCGCGCAATCGTTCAGATTGCACCTGGCGAGCGAATTGACATCTTTGGAGGCCCTGTCTCTTAATCGATGAAAATCGAATAAGAAA
>CAZCQR010000124.1:0-2024 GCA_964500885.1 uncultured Clavibacter sp. | reverse complement strand
GCAGAAGCACAAGCTGAAGCACGTATCTTGATGTTATCTTCAAATAACATCTTGTCTCCTGCTTCTGGCCGTCCGCTAACTGCGCCGACACAGGACATGGTCCTTGGTCTCTATTTCTTAACTTCAGATCGCGAGAATCAACTTGGTGATGGTCGCAGCTTTGCATCTATCGCTGAAGCTTTGATGGCTTACGAGCAGAAGACTCTTGCAGTTCAAGCAAAGATCAAGATTCGCGTAAATATCAATGGCGAACTCGTAACCAAGGAAACCACTCTTGGTCGCGCAATCTTCAACGAAGTTCTACCGGAAGGCTTCCCTTACTTCGATAAGGAAGTAACAAAGAAGGCGCTTGGTTCCATCGTTGATAACTTGGCTGAAGGATTCCCAAAGGTTGTCGTTGCTAAGACTCTCGATGATCTAAAAGATCTTGGTTTCCGTTGGGCAACTCGCGCTGGTGCAACTATCGGTATCGTCGATGTTGTTACACCAGATCGTAAGAATGCAATTCTTGCTGGTTACGAAGAGAAGGCCGAGAAGGTCCAATCACAATACGATCTTGGTTTGATTACTGATGACGAGCGTCGTCAGGAATTGATCGAAATCTGGACGCAAGCAACTAACGATGTTGCAAAGGAGATGGAAGATAACTTCCCACGAACCAATCCAGTTTGGATGATGGTTTACTCCGGCGCACGTGGAAATATGATGCAGATCCGACAGATTGCCGGTATGCGTGGTCTCGTTGCTAATCCAAAGGGCGAAATTATTCCTCGTCCGATTAAATCTAACTTCCGTGAAGGTCTCTCAGTACTCGAGTACTTCATCTCAACACACGGTGCACGTAAAGGTCTTGCTGATACCGCGCTCCGAACTGCAGATGCTGGTTACTTAACTCGACGTCTCTGCGATGTAGCGCAAGATGTGATTATCCGTGAAGAAGATTGCGGAACTGATCGCGGTCTTGTTCTAAAGATTGCCGAAGTTGTTAATGGCAAACTAACTCGCGATGACCATGTTGAGACTGGAATCTATGGTCGTATAACTGCAGAAGATGTTCTTGCTGATGGCAAGACAGTTGTTGCAGCAGGTACCGACCTTGGTGATCGTGTAATTGATGAATTAGTTGCTGCTGGCGTAGGCGAGGTAAAGGTACGTTCAGTAATGACTTGTGATTCCAAAGTTGGTCTATGCGCAAAGTGCTACGGCCGCTCAATGGCAACTGGCAAGCTAGTTGATGTTGGCGAAGCTGTTGGAATTATTGCAGCGCAATCAATTGGTGAACCAGGTACCCAGCTAACAATGCGTACCTTCCACACCGGTGGAGCTGCAACTGCATCTGGTGACATCACACATGGTCTACCTCGTGTTGTTGAGCTCTTCGAAGCGCGTACGCCAAAGGGTGTTGCGCCAATTGCTGAAGCAGCTGGCGTTGTCTCGTTCTTGGAAGATTCCAAGGGCAAGAAGATCATCGTTACACCAGAAGATGGTGGCGAAGCTGTTGCTTATCCAATTACTCGTCGTCAGAAACTACTTGTTGAAGATGGAACAAAGGTTTCTGTTGGACAGCAAATGGTTGTTGGAGCAATTGATCCGAAGCAAGTTCTTCGAATTCTTGGTCCACGTGCAACTCAAACTCACTTGGTAAATGAAATCCAAGAGGTTTATCGTTCACAGGGCGTAAGCATTCACGATAAGCACATTGAAATTATTGTGAAGCAGATGCTCCGTCGTATTACTGTTCTTGAACCAGGTGATTCAGACCTACTCCCAGGTGAGTTGGTTGATCAACTTCGCTTCCAGTCTGCAAACCGTGAAGCGGTGCAGAAAGGTGGCAAGGCTGCATCTGGTCGTCCAGAACTTATGGGTATTACCAAGGCATCACTTGCAACTGAGTCTTGGTTATCAGCAGCTTCATTCCAGGAGACAACTCGCGTCCTAACTGATGCAGCGTTATCTGAACGAAGCGATCCATTACTTGGACTTAAAGAGAACGTCATCATCGGTAAGTTGATCCCAGCAGGTAC
>CAZCQR010000123.1:0-2036 GCA_964500885.1 uncultured Clavibacter sp. | reverse complement strand
GACTCCTTACTATTACTTATTTATTACTGGTCGGGGCGGAGGGACTCGAACCCACGGTCTTCTGCTCCCAAAGCAGACGCGCTAGCCACTACGCTACGCCCCGCGGCGTAGGTGGCAGAGTCTAGATGAAAAATTCACAACTGATTACCTCAGCCGATACCGTATGCCCCCTTAGGACTTAATAGCCCTAAGAGAGCAAACATTGCGGGTGTAGCTCAATGGTAGAGCTCTAGCCTTCCAAGCTAGCTATGCGGGTTCGATTCCCGTCACCCGCTCCAATTTCAAATGTTTTTTCACGTCGATACATTTCCAACCAAAGTAAAGACTGCAAAACCATTGAGTGTCATCGGGAAAGTGCCAGTAATTGGACCTCCGTCAGTAATCGCGACATTTAAATTCGTGACAAGTGATCCCACGGAAATAGTTCCAATGACGTGAAAATGATAAGACTTATATGGGGTATTACTTCGCACGTCAGTGACATATGAACTTGTATAGTCGTAATTCAGGGTACTTCCTGTACCTGAATTTGTTACGGTTAATCCAAACTTTCCAGCATTTGATTCGCATCTTCCTTGCAGGGTCATTTCAAAGCGATAGCTTTTATTTGGTTGCAAACTTCCTATATTCCCCGAAGTAGACGAAGTATTGATCGTATTTGTACTTAAAGTAAAAGTCGGAATCGTTTGATAATAAACATTTGATGGGCCGGCTGGTCCTGCGGGTCCGGTTTCACCAGTGTCACCCTTATCTCCTTTTAATCCCGTGTCTCCTTTGAGTCCGGTATCGCCCTTGGCTCCGGTTTCACCTTTTGCGCCGGCTTCACCTTTTGCGCCGCTCTCTCCCTTGTCCCCCTTAGCGCCTGGTGCTCCTTGTGCGCCTGATTCACCCTTCTCGCCTTTAGAACCTTTTTCTCCTTTTTCGCCCGGTGATCCAGCAACCGTTGTAGTTCGCTCTGAAGTATTTGTAGTTGAGCGCAAGCTGACCGGAGATGGCCAACGATTTTTTGTTTTTGGTCCATAAATATTAAAATTGGAGATATCGATGTAGAAATCTCCATTGATTCCAACATTGGATGTTGGCGCGCCTTTTCCGTTAAGGATTGTGTTAGCAATACTTTGATTAGTTCTTCCGGCTGAATTTGCTACCGGATTAATTGTTTGCAGAATAAGAGCTGCAATTAAGACAGCACGGATCGGCTTAATCATTTGCCCCTCCTTTTGGGGCTGGACTCCCGGGGTTCGGGATGGGGAGGTTTTATATTGGGCCGTTTGATGAGTTATCTACAGTCCAATTTGCCTATAGGAATTCTTAGGATTCAGGCGTATAACCTCCGCGGACTAGAAGACTCACACCTAGTTCTCACCTTCCAAGGTAACTTTTCTCAGAACCTGGGTGTTCCATAACAGCATCGAATACAAGAGTGTTCGGTGGATAGAAGAAGGAGTATCAATTGAAAAGAACAAAAATAGTTGCGGCGTCAGTTGCAGCTGCCGTAGCGCTATCGCTGGGAAATGTTTCCCTGGCCTCCGCAGATGACAAGAAAATGGGAAGAGACGCGATTTTGGGTAACGTCTTGAACGGACTTGTCGCTAAGGGAACTTTAACCACAACACAGGTTGATGCGATCCAAAAAGCACTCAAGGATTCGATGTCGTCCATGAAATCAGAAGTAAACGCAATGAAGGCTGCTTACTTGAAGGTTATAACCGACACTTTGGGAATCAGTGACTCGGATCTACATTCAAGAATTAAGGCTGGTGAAAGTCTTGCGGCTATTGCCGGAGCAAAGAAGGATGCTCTGGTAGGCGCAATCGTCGCATTCCATTCGAAGAATGTTGATGAAGCGTTAGCTGCGGGCCGAATCACCGCTGGACAAGCAACCCAATTGAAAGCCAACCTGCAGGATCGAATTACCGCTGAGGTAAATCGCGCCAAAGGCCTAGGAAAAATGAAGGGGTTGGAATTCATGGGCGGAAGAGACCACGGGAAAGGTCCTCGTCCGTCATAACTCACATTCCCAAAATTTAGGCACT
>CAZCQR010000122.1:0-2043 GCA_964500885.1 uncultured Clavibacter sp. | reverse complement strand
AGCCTACTCGGTAGCCTTAGACGCAAATGGAAACACCAGCAAAAGCAGCGAGTGATATCGCAATCTCAGCCTTACGCGAAAAAGCGCCGGCTGCGCTTGCCCTTGCCAAAGAATTTAAGAGCGCTGGATTTAAGTTAGCTCTTGTTGGTGGATCAGTTAGAGATATTCTCTTAAATCGTTTTGGAAATGATTTAGATTTAACAACTGATGCACGCCCTGAAGATACAAAGAAAATTCTAAAAAAATGGGCGGAAGATATCTGGGATGTTGGAATTAAATTCGGAACTATTGGCGCAAGAAAAGCAGAGCAAGTTTTTGAAATTACAACTTATCGAAGCGAAGTCTATTTAGAGGAATCGCGAAAACCTGCTGTGCAATTTGGTGATTCCATAGAGGGTGATTTATTACGTCGCGATTTCACAGTAAATGCGATGGCAATTGAATTAACTGGCGAAAGTCCAGAATTCATTGATCCACATGATGGTGTTAGAGATTTGCTCTTAAAGGTTTTGCGAACACCTGGTTCACCAGAACTCTCCTTCGGCGATGATCCGCTACGAATGCTTCGCGCTGCCAGATTTGCAGCACAACTTGGTTTTGCTATAGCGCCCGAAGTACTTACAGCGATGAGAGAGATGGCCGATCGCCTCTCGATTATCTCGGCAGAGCGAATCAGGGATGAATTCATTAAATTGGTGATGTCGGCAAATCCTCGAATTGGTTTAACAACGCTTGTCGATACTGGGTTATGCGAGAAATTCTTACCAGAGATTCCAAAGTTACGTCTTGAGATTGATGAGCATCATCACCATAAAGATGTTTATGAACACACGCTCACCGTCGTGGAACAATCGATTGCGCTAGAAGAACGTCTTGGTGGCGCTAATTTAATTTCAAGGCTAGCTGCCCTTTTGCACGATATTGGTAAACCAAAGACTCGCGCTTTGATTCCTGGTGGCGGTGTCTCGTTTCATCATCACGAAGTTGTTGGCGCCAGAATGGCAAAAGAACGACTGCAGAAGTTACGGTTTGATCACCATGTAGTTGAGGAAGTATCAAAGTTGGTATTTCTACATCTTCGCTTTCATGGTTATGGCGGCGGCGAGTGGACCGATTCTGCAGTCCGTCGCTATGTCAGAGATGCTGGTGATTTATTAACTCATTTACACGTTTTAACGCGTGCGGATTGCACTACACGGAATCAACGTAAGGCAGAGAAACTTGCAACTCATTACGATCATTTAGAGACGCGGATTACCACTTTGATGGAGCAAGAAGAGTTACTAAAGATTCGCCCAGATCTTGATGGAAACCAGATTATGCAGATTCTAGGAATTAAAGCCGGACCTATCGTTGGTAAGGCATATGACTATTTACTAGAACTTCGCTTAGAAAAAGGTCCGCTTGGTGAAAAAGAAGCGGAGCAGGAATTACTTAATTGGTGGGAGAAAAATCAGAGTTAAAGTTCTTGCCACGCAACATAATTAGCGCGAAGAGAATATATGTAATTGCAATTAACGCTGGCAGTAGGGATGAAACTCCGTCGCCAGGTAGAACAGTCGCTGCGATTATGGCACCGCCAACAATTCCAGCATTAACCATTACGTCATAGACAGCAAAGACGCGGCCGCGGTATTGATCTGCAATCTTTGATTGAACAAGGGCATCATTTGTAACTTTCACACCTTGGCCAGCCAGACCAGCAAAGAAACCAGTAGCAACTAAGAAGAATTGATTCTGATTAAAAGCAAGTGCAATTGGCAGTATCGCGCTAGCAAATAGCGAGATTCGGATCCATTGGTGGCGGCCAAATTTTGCAACACCAAATGGCGCCAAAATCGCTCCAATAGTTATGCCAATTCCGGCCACAGTTATCGCAAAAGCAAAACCGGCGAGGCCACTTTCGGGATCATTTGGATCATGAAATGTATTTCGATTTAGAAGTAGCGCCATCAAAGTTAGCGCTGTTAAACCACTTCGCTGAATTGCCGTCGCAGATATTCCTAGGAAACAATCCTTAATTTTGCGAAGGAATCTGAAAGC
>CAZCQR010000121.1:0-2080 GCA_964500885.1 uncultured Clavibacter sp. | reverse complement strand
TCTGGTGAAAGTGCAACGACGGTTAGCTCTTCACCACGGCAGATTAATTTCTTCCCAGCACTTCTCGCAGATGCGATTAATCTAATTTCGCCCCAGACATTTTCTCTAGTTGAAAGTAGATCAAGCATCACGGTGCCAACCGCACCGGTGGCGCCAACTACCGCAAGTGAAGGTTTCATCGGCCAGAACCGCCATAGACAACAGCTTCAATCTGGTCAGCATCTAATTCGAAGGCAGAGTGTGCTGCTTTTACAGCGCGCTCTAAATCAGCTTCGCGACAGACAATCGAAATTCGAATCTCTGATGTCGAGATCATTTCAATATTTACACCGGCATCAGCCATTGCTGCAAAGAAGGTTGCAGTAACGCCAGGGTGTGATCGCATACCAGCGCCAATTAATGAGAGTTTGCCGATCTGATCATCGTATTGAATTGATTTGAAGCCAATTTCACCTTGTAACTTTTGGACAATGCCGGTTGCTTTAGAACCATCTGATCTTGCCAATGTAAATGAGATATCGGTTAAACCTGTTGCAGCAGCAGAAACATTTTGCACAATCATGTCGATATTTATATCGGCATCTGCAATCGCTTGGAAGATACGAGCAGCAACACCTGATCTATCGGGAACACCGACAATCGTAACTTTGGCCTCAGATTTATCATGTGCTATCCCTGAGATGATTGCTTGCTCCATATTTCCTCCTTCAGGTTGGTCGGCGACCACCCAAGTTCCTTCGAGATTTGAAAATGATGAACGGACATGAATTGGTAAATTGAAACGACGTGCATACTCAACACAACGAAGATGTAAAACTTTTGCACCACATGCAGCAAGCTCTAGCATCTCTTCATAGGTAACGCTCTTTAACTTGCGCGCAGTTGGCACAATTCTTGGATCCGCGCTAAAGACGCCATCGACATCGGTATAGATTTCGCAGACATCAGCATCAAGTGCTGCAGCTAGCGCAACAGCTGTTGTATCTGAACCACCACGACCAAGAGTTGTTACATCTTTAGTATCTTGGGAAATTCCTTGAAAGCCAGCCACAATTGCAATTGCATCTTGTTTTAGCGCTTCTTGAATTCTTCCCGGTGTCACATCGATGATGCGAGCGCGGCCATGCTTGCTGTCTGTAATCACACCGGCTTGCGAACCAGTAAAGGAAAGCGCTTCAAAACCTAAATTCTTAATTGCCATTGCAAGAAGTGCCATCGAAATACGTTCACCTGCAGTTAAAAGCATGTCGAGTTCGCGCCCTGCTGGAAGTGGTGAGATCTGATTGGCTAAATCGATCAATTCATCGGTGGTATCGCCCATCGCAGAGACCACGACTACGACCTGGTGGCCCGCTTTCTTGGTGGCGACGATCCGGCTGGCAACGCGTTTCATCGCCTCGGCATCAGATACCGAGGAGCCGCCGTATTTCTGAACTATTAAGCCCACGCCCGAATGGTGACAGGTTTTTTGGAGGTTTGACCCTTTATCTCAAATAATGAAACAGTCTTTGTCTCAAATAAAGAGATATTGCTAGATCTCGAGAGATCTGCGCCCTTCAAATGCTCTGCCAAGCGTAACTTCATCGGCATATTCGAGGTCGCCGCCGACCGGAAGACCCGAGGCTAAGCGGGAGATTTTGATGCCAAGTGGCTTGATGGTCCTGGCCAGATAAGTAGCTGTGGCCTCACCTTCCAAGTTTGGATCGGTGGCAATGATGATTTCGCTGATATTCGCATCTGAAAGTCGCGTCAACAATTCTCTAATTCGTAATTGCTCTGGACCAATGCCATCGATCGGACTAATTGCCCCGCCAAGTACATGGTACTTACCTTTGAATTCGCGAGTACGTTCGATTGCAATTACATCTTTGCTCTCTTCAACAACGCAGATGGTTGTGTTATCGCGCCGCGGATCACGGCAGATCTTGCACTCTTCTTCTTCAGCAACATTGAAACATTTGCTACAGAATCGAACTTTCTCTTTTACTAGTCGAAGAACATCTACTAGATGATTGATATCAACTCGTTCTGATTGCACTATATGAAAAGCAATACGTTGTGCGCTCTTCGGTCCGATACC
>CAZCQR010000120.1:0-2097 GCA_964500885.1 uncultured Clavibacter sp. | reverse complement strand
AGTGATTCCCAGTAACGACAGTCTCTAAAAACTTATCCATAGCTCTGCGTGCTGCATTTCGTGCACTTAACGTTGGCGAAATTCCATCAGCGAGAATCGCAAATACATATTCTTTATCGCCACTTTCCGCATAGCCAGCCATCGTCACGCTCCGATTCACCCAACCTGTCTTTGCTTGAACATGTCCAATAGCATTCTGCGCTTTTGAAAATCTTGTCTTTAAAGTTCCCGTCTCCCCAGAAATAGGTAAACCTTCATAAATTGATAAGTATTGTGGGTTGTTTCTAATGGCTCGCAATAGCTCTACTGTGGCACGAGCGGTAACGCTGTTTTTCTTAGAGAGTCCACTGCCGTCTTTGACAATTAAATCTTTAACTGGAATTCCTAATGTTGCAAGAGAAGTTCGATATGTCTTAGTTATTCCGGCACCGTTAACTTGATTTCCTACATATTTAGTTACCGCTCTTGCTAGGCGATCTGCAACCAAATTATCGCTCCATAAAATTGTATGGGAGATCATTCGGCTAAGTGGTTTGGAAGTTAACGAGGCAACTTCTGTGATTCCAAGTGAGTTTGCTTCTTCGTTTCTCACTTTCTCAAAGGTAACTTTCATCTTCTGATTTTTGAAGGCATTGGTCAAATTCTTAATATCCCCAGGATATAAATCGGTGTACAAGATTTTGAATTTACGTAACTCTGAAGTATTTGCCTTATTGATAATTCCCATCAAGTAACCATGGCCATATTTTTCAGCCACGGAACGATATGGAGTCAGGAATGGATCTAAGGCGCCGCGGATCAAAAAATCGCGTTCATTTGCAGTACTCCAGATTGAAGTAACATATCGAGCATTTGGATCAAAGTTTTGTAAGACAACTGCAGCGGTAAATAGTTTTAAAACGGAGGCAGGAACTCTTCCCGTATCTGCACCACTTTGAACTAACGCTTGATTTGTAGTGGGATCAAATACCAATAATCCAGGGCCGGCTAGCGCTGTTGAATTAGCCCGTTTCTCTAAATTATGAAGCGCAACTGCTGGATTCGAGATAAGAATTGAAATCAGAATGGTGATGAGCAATCGGCGCACCGCGGAAGCGTACTAACCCAACTTGTGAAATATGACTAATGAAATCTAGGCTTACTTAAATGAGCATGCCGCCAGCAGAGATTGGACCTGGTGAGTTTTATCCAGTTGTTGGCGTCGGTCCTCACCCCAAACCTTGGCCCGAGGGTGAGCAATATGATCCAGAACTTCTGGAAAATGGCGATCGTAGAAATGTCTTAGATAAGTATCGCTATTGGAGCGTCGCGGCAATTGTTGCTGACCTAGATACAAAAAGAAATCCACTACGTATTGCAATTGAAAATTGGCAACATGATTTAAATATCGGTTCCATCGTTAGAACTGCAAATGCATTCAATGTCGCAAGTGTTCATATCGTTGGAAAACGAGACTGGAATCGTCGCGGCGCTATGGTTACCGATAAATATTTAACGGTGATTCATCATCCAGATATTGCAGATTTCAAAGCATGGTTTGATAAAGCTGGTATCGAAATTATTGGAATAGATAATGTGAAGAATTCTCAAGCGCTAGAAAGTGCAAAGTTACCGAGAGAATGTGTTCTACTTTTTGGGCAAGAGGGAGCCGGGATGTCTGATGAAGCTGTTGCGGCCTGCTCTAGAGTTTTAGCTATCGAGCAATATGGTTCAACTAGATCTATGAATGCATCAGCTGCAGGTGCAATTGCGATGTATGCCTGGGGAATGCAGCACTTAGCGAAGTAATTCGGCTAACAATCCATCTGTAGAACGTTCCACCATCTCAAGGACAGTCTCAAAAGCTGATTCAGGTAGCGAATAAGGATCTGGAACTATTAAAGAATCAATTTCAGTATCAAATTCACGTAGATAAAAGATCTTCTGGCTTTCACTCTCGTTAGTAGCCAATTGTGAAACTGCTTGATGATTATCTTCATCCATAACTAAAACAAGATCTGCAGCTAGTAGTCGTGAATAATTGAATTGTGATGCAGTGTGATCATATTTATATCCAGCGCGTTCCCAGATTTTCTTTGATGGTGGGTTGGGTCCTTG
>CAZCQR010000119.1:0-2098 GCA_964500885.1 uncultured Clavibacter sp. | reverse complement strand
TCGAAGGTAGAGATATCTCCAAATTATCTGCAAAAGAAATGCGCCCACTGCGAAGTGAAATGCAGATAATTTTCCAAGATCCATATTCAGCTCTCAACCCTCGTCAAACGGTTGGCAGCATTGTTGCTGCTCCATTTGAAATAAATGGAATTGAACCTGAAGGTGGCGTAAAGAAAGCTGTTCAAAACTTGATGGAACGCGTTGGCTTGAACCCAGAGCACTACAACCGCTACCCACATGAATTCTCAGGTGGACAACGTCAGCGCATCGGCATCGCGCGCGCGATTGCAACTAAACCGAAATTCATCGTTGCTGACGAACCTGTCAGCGCACTTGATGTTTCCATCCAAGCGCAAGTAATCAATCTACTTGCTGATCTAAGCCGCGAAGATGGCATTGGCGTTATCTTTATTGCCCATGATTTATCTGTGGTTCGACATATCTCTGACCGCGTTGCAGTCATGTATTTAGGAAAGATTGTTGAAATCGGAAAAACTTCCGAAATCTTTAACAATCCAAAGCACCCTTATACAAAAGCTCTACTCTCTGCTGCGCCACAACCAGATCCAAGAACTGAGCGAACCAGAAAACGAATTCTTTTAGAGGGCGATCTACCAAGCCCAATCAATCCGCCAAGCGGTTGCGTATTCCGTACTCGCTGCTGGAAAGCAACCGATAAGTGCGCAAGTGAAGAGCCACTTCTTGCCGCATCTTCAGGTGTTCGATCAGTTGCTTGCCACTTCCCTGAATAGGAAGTTACTTTGTTTATCGACCTGCAAGTAAACGGTCACTCTGGAATTGATTTCCTAAACGCAACATCGACTGATCAAATCCAAATTGCAACTCGGGCTCTTAAAAGAGAAGGCGTCGCCGGATTCTTAGCATCACTGATTACCAGCGACTTAACTCAATTACAGAAAGCTGCACAGCTCGTCAACGAGGTCGCCGCAAATCAAGGTGCTGATGAAGCAAAAATATTAGGAATTCATATTGAAGGTCCATGCTTATCGCATGAACGTCGAGGCGTACATGCACCAAATTTGTTAAGAAATCCGGAACCAGATTTCATAAGAGAGTTAATCAAAATCCCAAACCTAAAGATGATAACTATGGCTCCAGAACTTCCGGGAGCAATCGATGCCATAAAGGATATTTCTAGCCAAAATATTGTTGTATCTCTTGGCCATACGACTGCAGAACGAGAAATTGCAGAAGCAGCCTTCAATGCTGGAGCTAAAACCGTGACGCATCTTTATAACGGAATGCGTAAAGACGGGGGATTAGTTGATTTGGTTTTAGAGCGCGATGACATACTCTTTCAAATGATTGTTGACGATACTCACGTTTCAAGAGATTTGGTTAAGAAATCATGTGATAGAGCAATCGACAGGTTAATCATTACAACAGATGCGGTATCTGCTGCTGGTCTTGGCCAAGGGCGACATCGCCTTGGCGATATGGAAATTGAAATCAGAAATGGTCGAGCTGAACGCCTCGATGGCACATTGGCTGGTGGAATCGGAACCTTGGCAAAATCATTACAAATCTTGGAAGAACTCGGTTATTCACGCGAGAAGACGCTGCCTGCGGTCACAACTCGTCCGCTCAAACTGATTAACGCTCACCTATAAATAGCGCGTACAATTCGCGATGAAGAGTCGCCCGGATCACTGCGTTACTTAAGAGCCTAATTAACTTTTAAGCACCGAGGAAAGTCCGGACTCCAAAGAGCAAAGTGGTGGATAACATCCACCCGGAGCGATCCGCGGGAATAGTGCAACAGAAAGTAAACCGCCAATAGCAATATTGGTAAGGGTGAAACGGTGGTGTAAGAGACCACCAGTACTGATAGCAATATCAGTAGCTATGCAAACCCCACTTGGAGCAAGACCACATAGGCCAGCGCTTGAGAGCTGCTCGTTCAAGCTGGCGGGTAGGTTGCTTGAGTTCGTAAGTAATTACGAACGTAGATGGATGGTGATCTCGCTAGCAATAGCAAGACAGGATCCGGCTTATAGGGCGACTCTTCTTTTTCAACTTCGGTGTCAAACCTAACCTTAGAAGTTTGAACGCAATGACTTCGTTAGAAGTGCCAGGA
>CAZCQR010000118.1:0-2135 GCA_964500885.1 uncultured Clavibacter sp. | reverse complement strand
AAGACTCGCGAAGGTATCGTCGTTAGCGACAAGATGGATAAGACCGTCGTCGTTAAAGTTGAAGATCGCGCTGCTCACGGCCTTTACTCAAAGGTCATCACTAAGAATAAGAAATTTAAGGCGCATGACGAGACTAACTCTGCTGGAGTTGGCGATCGCGTTCGCATTATGGAAACCCGTCCCCTATCTGCAACAAAGCGTTGGCGAGTTGTAGAAATAATTGAGAAGGCGAAGTAATCATGATTCAAGCTGAATCACGTCTACGTGTAGCGGATAACACCGGAGCGCGCGAGCTGCTCTGTATCCGCGTACTAGGTGGCGCAAAGCGTCGCTACGCTGGAATCGGCGATGTCATCGTCTGCTCGGTCAAGGATGCAATTCCTGGTGGCCAAGTTAAGAAGGGTGAAGTCGTTAAAGCGGTAATTGTTCGTACCGCAAAAGAGAATCGTCGCGCAGATGGTTCTTACATTCGCTTTGATGAGAATGCAGCCGTAATCATTAAAGATGATAACGAGCCTCGCGGAACACGTATCTTCGGACCAGTTGCCCGCGAACTTCGCGATAAGCGCTTTATGAAGATCATTTCACTTGCGCCGGAGGTGCTCTAATGCGGATTAAGAAGGGTGACAAAGTTCTAGTAATCGCCGGAAAAGATAAGGGCTTAACTGGAACAGTACTTAACGTTAACTCTAAGACAGGTCGCGTTACCGTCGAAGGAGTAAATCGAGTTAAGAAACATACAAAGGAAGAAACTGGCGAACGTGGTGCCAAGGTAGGCGGAATTCTTACCGTTGAATCACCAATCCATTACTCCAATGTCATGATTCTTGCTGATGACAACAAAGCGACTCGTATCGCAGTGCGTAAAGATGAAGCGGGCAAGAATGTTCGTATCTCTCGTCGCACAGGAGGGGAGATCTAATGTCAACCGCTACCGCGCCACGTCTTAAGACTCGTTACCGAAACGAAGTCGTTGCGCATCTCTCTAACGAATTTGGATTTAAGAATAAGATGCAGATTCCGACACTTACCAAGGTTGTTGTAAATATGGGTGTTGGCGAAGCTGCAAAAGATTCCAAGTTAATTGAAGGTGCAGTTCGCGACCTGACAACAATCACTGGTCAGAAGCCAGTTGTTACCAAGGCTCGTAAATCAATTGCTAACTTCAAACTTCGCGAAGGACAACCAATCGGCGCACACGTAACTCTTCGTGGCGATCGGATGTGGGAGTTTATGGATCGCCTACTTTCAATTTCATTACCTCGTATTCGCGACTTCCGCGGACTCTCACCAAAGCAGTTCGACGGCAGCGGAAACTACACATTCGGTCTAACTGAACAGGTAGTTTTTCCAGAAATCCAACAAGATAAGTTGGATCGCGTTCGCGGAATGGATATCACAATCGTTACATCGGCCAAGAATGATGATGAAGGTCGTGCGTTACTACGCGCGCTCGGATTCCCATTCCGGGATTAATAGGAGACCAAATGGCAAAGACATCACTAAAGGTAAAGGCAAGCCGCAAACCTAAGTTCAAGGTTCGTGGTTACACCCGCTGCCAACGTTGTGGTCGCCCACATTCGGTCTACCGCAAATTTGGAATCTGCCGCGTCTGCTTCCGTGAAATGGCGCACCGCGGTGAACTTCCTGGCATTACGAAAGCTTCCTGGTAACAACTATTAGATAGGTCTCGAAAGAGATACCGTCTGAAGAAAGGCGAAAAGCCAAATGGCAATGACAGATCCGATCGCGGACATGCTTACCCGTCTGCGAAATGCGAATACTGCTTATCATGAAACGGTAGCAATGCCGTCTTCATCAGTTAAGGCACGTATCGCAGAAATCCTTCAGAAAGAGGGATACATAGCAGGTTACAAAGTTACTGATAACTCTGAAGGTTTCGGTAAAACTTTGGTAATCGATTTGAAGTATGGCTCAAACCGCGAACGTTCCATCGCTGGACTTCGTCGCGTTTCAAAGCCAGGACTTCGCGTATATGCAAAGTCAACTGGACTTCCAAAAGTTCTCGGTGGACTTGGCGTTGCAATCATCTCTACTTCACAAGGTCTGTTGACTGATCGACAGGCAAATAAGCAGGGCGTAGGCGGAGAAGTTCTCGCCTACGTATGGTGATC
>CAZCQR010000117.1:0-2185 GCA_964500885.1 uncultured Clavibacter sp. | reverse complement strand
CGCTTTAAAAGAATTCCAACTAAGAAATAGAGCTGGCGCAATCCCATCAAGGCAAAGGCATTTGCCATAAAGACAATATAAGGATCACGGGTTAAACCAAAGATTGCTGGAATCGAATCTAGTGCGAAAAGTAAATCGGTGGTACCGAGCGCAACCAGGGCCAGAGAGAATGTGGAGAGACCGCGCCTTCGAAGTGCGGTAATGATTCGGTTCTCTTGCCACTCATCTTCTTCCGGATCTTCGGTAATTAGCTTGTATGCAGTCCAGAGGAGAATTGCGCCAAAGAGGAAGAAGATTGCGACAAAGCGTTCTACGACGGCAGCACCAATGACTATGAAGATGCCGCGCATGACTAGCGCCATCAAAATACCTAGTAGAAGAACAAGTTGTTCTTTCTCTTTTTCAATCTTTAGCCTGGTTAGAATTATTAAGAACACAAATAAGTTATCTATTGAAAGTGAATATTCAGTTATCCAACCTGCGAAGAATTCAGCGCTGGCAGTTGGGCTATCCCAGCTACGCATTGAAATACCAAAGGCAATCGCTGCGCTTACATAAATAGCAGTCCAAGTAGCTGCTTCTCGCAAACTAGTGATGCGATCACGGCGAAACCAGGCCCAGGCTAGGTCGGCCAAAATAACGACGCTGACTACCGCAAAGGTAATTAGCCAGACAGTGAGAGAGACATTTGCAGTTTCGCGCATGGTGGTGAGTGTAATGAAAAAGGGCCCGAAATTCGGGCCCTTTCGCAATTAATGAGAATGTCCTCCTGGACCGTGACTATGTCCATGTCCACCAGCTGTTTCTTTTGTTTCTTCTGGCTTCTCAAAGACAAGCGCTTCGGTTGTAAGGAACATCGCTGCAATCGATGCAGCGTTAGCAAGTGCTGATCGAGTAACTTTAACTGGATCGATAACACCAACTTTAACTAGATCGCCATATTCATCAGATGCAGCATTGAAGCCTTCATTGCTCTTCATAGTGCGAACCTTTGAAACAACAACGTAGCCTTCTTGGCCGGCATTTTCTGCAATCCAACGAAGTGGTTCTTGGCAAGCTTTTGCAACAATGCGAACACCGACAGCGGCATCGCCTTCGTAACCAAGATCATCATCGAGAACTGTCGCTGCATGTACTAGCGCAGCGCCACCACCGGCGACGATTCCTTCTTCAACAGCTGCACGAGTTGCTGAGATGGCATCTTCAAGACGGTGCTTCTTCTCCTTTAATTCAACTTCGGTATGTGCGCCAACTTTGATTACGCAGACGCCACCTGAGAGTTTTGCAAGACGCTCTTGTAGTTTCTCGCGATCCCAATCAGAATCAACAACATCGATCTCGCGACGAAGTTCTGCAATACGTCCTTCAACATCTTTCTTTGAACCAGCGCCATCAACGATTGTTGTGTGATCTTTTGTAATTACAATTCGACGAGCTTTACCCAACATATCGATTGATACCTGATCAAGCTTTAGACCAACTTCAGTTGAAATAACCTGGCCACCGGTAAGAATCGCCATATCTTGGAGCATCGCCTTGCGACGATCACCAAAGCCAGGCGCCTTAACGGCAACTGAGGTGAATACGCCGCGGATTCGATTTACAACAAGGGTTGAAAGCGCTTCGCCTTCAACATCTTCGGCAACGATAAGTAGCGGCTTGCTGGTCTTTGCGACCTGCTCCAGCACCGGCAAGATGTCAGATAAAGCTGAAATTTTGCCAGCGGAGATGAGGATGTAAGCATCTTCAAGGATTGCTTCCATTCGATCTTGATCGGTTACAAAGTATGGAGAGATGTAACCCTTGTCGAATTGCATACCTTCGGTAAATTCGAGTTCGAGACCAGTGGTTGAAGATTCTTCAACGGTGATAACTCCGTCTTTACCGACCTTATCCATCGCTTCGGCAATTAATTCACCGATGCCGCGATCTTGGGCAGAGATGGTTGCAACATCTGCAATCTGTTCTTTGCCAGATACTTTGGTTGAGTTTGAGCGAAGTTTCTCTACAACAGAGGTAACAGCAGCTTCAATTCCGCTCTTGATTCCCATTGGTTGGGCGCCAGCTGCAAGGTTACGTAGACCTTCTTTAACCATGGCTTGAGCCAAAACAGTTGCGGTAGTTGTTCCATCACCTGCAACATCATTGGTCTTTTCAGCAACTTGCTTTACAAGTTGTGCACCCA
>CAZCQR010000116.1:0-2206 GCA_964500885.1 uncultured Clavibacter sp. | reverse complement strand
CCGAAGACACAGGTTCCTAAGACCTGCGTGTCTGCCATTTCACCACTCCCGCAAGAGTTGCCGAGAATACCCGAACTATTTTGTACTCGCGCCACGCCTTGAAAAGGCATCAATTGAGGCAGAAATAAGAAGTACGGCACCGGTAACCATGAATTTGATACCTGCTGGATAGCCAAGTAGTGCCATTCCGTTATCAATAACGGCGACAACTAGACCACCAAGAATTGCATCACTTACTTTTCCTTTTCCACCAAAGAGACTTGTACCACCGATAACTGCTGCACCTACTGCATAGAGCAAAGTAGAACTACCGCCGGTAGTCGGCGAAATTGAATTTGCACGAGATACAAAGATCATTCCTGCAATTGCGGCAAAGCCAGAGCAAATCATGAATGAGTAGATACGAATCATCTTCACGTTAATACCAGCGCGACGAGCAGCTTCTGCATTGCCACCTACTGCGTATATGTGCAAACCGAAGGAAGTCTTTGTGAGGACAAATGTCGCGCCAACTAAGAGAACGAAGATAACGGGAACTACATAAGGGATGCCACGTAAACTAACCAGATCAGGATTATTGCTACGTTCGACAGTTAGGGCAGAGGTGGCAGCAGCGCCAACAACTACCATCCCGATTGCTTTAATCAGCCAAAACTTAAATAAGTTATCTGATAGCCCAGCTTGTCTTCTCCGGTAGAACTTCCAAATGCCAGAAGCTAGGTATGAACCCGCCACTAAGAAGAAGAAAATCCAACTATTTGAAACAGATAGATTCTTATTCTCGACTGAAAGGATTACCGGATCATCAATTCTGATGGTTCCACCTTCGCCAATTAGTAGAAGTAGTAGGCCCTGAAAAGCCAAGAAAGTTGCGAGGGTAACAACGAATGACGGAATGTGAAGTTGTGCTACCAAGTAACCGATAAATCCACCGAGAATAATTCCGACAAGAACACTTACGGGGAATGCAATCCACCAGGCGTATTCCATCTCTGTAATCATCACCACGAGAATTGCGCCACTAACGCCTGCTGCATAACCAGCTGATAAATCAATTTCCCCAAGTAGGAGGACAAAGACCAACCCCATTGCAATTACAGTTACGGCTGCTGCCTGTGTCAAAAGGTTTGCAAAGTTTCCTGGCGTCAAAAAGACCGAACTCATTGATCCAAAGACGATACATAAAACCAACAAACCTAGTAGCGCAGGAAATGCGCCCGTCTGGCCAGCTTTTACTCGACTCCACCAATCGCGAAGCGATTTATCTAATGTCATCTGTTCGCTCATTTGGAAAAACCTGCCATTTTCTCTGCCTTGCCAGTTGTGATCAACTGGACGACATCGTTTTGAGTAACTTCTGACTTATTTACTTGCGCAGCCATCGAACCTAAATACATAGCAGCGATATTGTCAGCAACTTGGAATACGTCATTTAAATTATGCGAAATAACAATTACAGCTAATCCGTTATCGGCTAGTTGTCGTACCAGCTTCAAAACTTGTTCTGTCTGAGCTACACCAAGCGCTGCCGTTGGTTCGTCAAGAATGACTACCTTGCTATTCCAAAGAACCGCACGTGCAATTGCAACTGTTTGGCGCTGACCGCCACTTAATGATGCGACTTGTTGCCGGATAGATTTAACTGTGCGAACGCTTAGCCCATCGAGAGTTTTCTTAGCCATTGATTCCATCTTGGATTCATCAAGAGTTGGACCACTCTTTTCTTCGCGACCGAGAAACATGTTATGGACAATGTCTAAATTGTCACAAAGCGCTAAATCTTGATAAACAACTTCGATACCCAGCGCTGTGGCATCACGCGGTCCAGAGATTGTTACTTTCTGTTCTTCAAAGAAGGTATCGCCACTATCTGGAACATAAATTCCAGCAATACATTTGATAAGCGTGCTCTTGCCTGCGCCATTATCGCCAACCAGAGCAGTGACTTTTCCGGAATATGAGTCGAAATTGACATCGCGAAGAACATGAACGGGCCCGAAAGATTTATTGATACCCCGCATTGAAAGGATTGGTTTTGTCATTATGGGCCTAGTCAACCTCTCTTAACCATCAAAATTCAAGAATCAAAATCAGAAATCTTAAAAGAAAACAGCCCGAGCGAACTCGGGCTGTTTTCGCGCACTACTTTCGGCTATTAGATGCCGTTTGCGGTGCAGAGATCTTCGATGTCCTTACAGACATCTTC
>CAZCQR010000115.1:0-2281 GCA_964500885.1 uncultured Clavibacter sp. | reverse complement strand
GTTCCGCCCTGAACAAAAACTCCGCCAGAAGTATTTGGTAGCCCAGCTAAATCACTTAACCAGCGCAGCGCCTGATTCTCTGCATAAACCGCGCCGGCACCTTCGAGCCAAGAACCGCCATAAAGTGCGGAGGCTCCAACTACTAAATCAAATAAGTTTGCAGATTCAGTTGGGGCTGATGGGATAAAAGCTAAGTAGCGAGGATGGTCGGTAGAAATACATGCCGGCGCTAATACATCTTTAAATAACGCAAGCGCCTTGCTTCCACCCAAACCAGCTTCGGTAATTGTTTCACCAGCCTCTGCATAAAGTTCTTCATAAGAGGAAGGTCGATCCAGTGGTGGATCTTTCTTCAATCGAATAAGTGAATATTCGAGTATCTCTTTAGCAAGTGCGTCAATTTCTTCATCAAACTCATGCATTACCGAAGAGCGCCTTCCGCTTTGAACTTCTCACAATATTACGGAGCATTGTTGGAAATACAAAAGCATGTAACGGCAGAATCGCATACCAATATAGCTGGCCACCAAGTCCACGAGGCGAAAAGGTTGCTTCTTGAATAATTCTGGTTTGCTCGCCAACTTTTTCAATTCTAAATTCCAACCAAGCTTTTCCAGGCAGAATCATCTCGGCATAAAGTCGGAGAACTGCTTCTTTCTCAACTTTTTCTACTCGCCAGAAATCTAAGCTGTCACCGACGCGTAAATGTTTTGGATCTCTGCGACCGCGTCGCAATCCAACGCCTCCAACAATTCGATCGAGCATTCCTCTCGCCCACCAGAGAAAATCTGCGCCATACCAACCAGTCTCTCCACCAATTTGTTCAATTGATTGCCAGACACAATCAATCGGTGCATCTGTTAAAACTTCTCTCTTATCTCGATGGGTAACTTCGCCGGCCCAATCTGGATCGCTCTGCGCTTTCTGCCAAGGCGCTGTTATAACTGTTGCATCAGACCATCTAGTTTCTACTTGATTACTAGTGGTTCTAGAGAGCGCCAAATTAATTGCATTAGTGACATCGATTAGGCCTTCTGGTGGTTTTGGAATGATGGCATCAATTGCTTTCTTTGGATCGGCAACAGTCTCATTAATAAGTGAACCAATTAAAGGTCTAGCCAAACGAGTTGGAACTGGAGTAACAAAACCGATCCAGAGACTCGAAAGTTTTGGCGTAAGTACAGGGACTCGAATAATCCATCTCCGTCTCAACCCAGAACATTTTGCAAACTTCTGCATCATCTCTGCATAGGAGAGAATCTCTGGTCCCCCAATGTCATAAATTCCAGCTACCGGTTTTTCCAACTTTGCAGCTTTTGTTAAGTACCAGAGCACATCTCTAATTGCGATCGGGTGGGTTCTATTTGATACCCACTTTGGCGTGGTCATAATTGGTAAACGGTGCGTTAAATGGCGGAGCATTTCAAATGAGGCAGAACCTGAACCAATAATGATTCCCGCGCGTAGTTCGAGGACTGGTACAGAAGTTGAGCGTAACTCTTCACCAGTTCGAGCGCGCGATGCTAAATGTTTACTCTGTTTTTCATCATTGGCAATCCCGCCAAGATAAACAATTTGTTTCACACCACTAGCTTCTGCGGCTTTTGCAAAGTTGCGAGCCATACTTGCTTCGAGTTCATCGAAATCACTTCCGACTCCAATTGAATGTAGCAAATAAAAGGCAGTATGAATTCCAGCAAGTGCGCTCTTCATCTCTGAAAAGCTCGTTGCATTTCCAACTGCGACTTCAACTGCATCTGCCCAACTCTGTCCGGAAATCTTCTTCTTATCTCTGACATTGATTCGAACCGGCAGATCTTCATTTAATAGCGCCGTAACTAAGCGCCCACCCACATAACCCGATGCTCCGGTTACCAATATTCGCCGCGAGTTATCCATGGTTCAAGATTAGACTTACGCGGATGAATCGGCCAAAGGTAGTGATTTTGGGAGCAGGCTTTGGCGGCCTTGCTGCTGCCCGCGCCCTTGATCGAATTGCTGATGTGACTTTAGTGGATCGCCATAATTTTCAAACTTTTCTACCACTTCTTTATCAAGTTTCCACCGCCGGTTTAGCGGCCGATCATATTGCTCATCCAATTCGGGGCGCCCTTCGCAAAACTAAAATAAAGTTTCGGATGGGTTCACCTTTAACAATTGATCAGCGAAATAAATCCGTTAAATTGGATTCTAGTGAGAGTTTAGATTTCGATTATTTAATTATCGCAATGGGTTCTGCAACTAATGATTTTGGTGTTAAGGGCGTCTCTGAACACGCACT
>CAZCQR010000114.1:0-2312 GCA_964500885.1 uncultured Clavibacter sp. | reverse complement strand
GCAAAGTTAAAAGCTGCAGAGATTGCCCTATCTCAAAATGATGCTGAGAAAGAGCAGATGGCATATGCCCAAGCACTTGCAGATTGGGGAGATGCTGGCGGTTATGACGAGGAAGTTCTCTGGGATATTGCTTGTTCAAATGCGCTCGGTAAAACCTTTGATCGAGTAGCGAATCGCGAAGTTAATTCATTATCTGGCGGCGAACAGAAGAAGTTGGTTCTGGAGTCATTACTAAAAGGAGCTGATGAAGTTCTGATTCTCGATGAGCCGGATAACTACCTAGATGTGCCTGCTAAGCGTTGGCTAGAAGAAGAGATTCGAAATTCTAAGAAGACAATTCTCTTTATTAGCCATGATCGCGAATTACTTGCTGCGACTGCAAACAAGATTGTCTCGCTCGAGCAGGGAGTCAATGGCAACTCCACTTGGATTCATGGTGAAGGTTTTGATACTTATTACGAGGCTCGCAAAGCAAGAAATGAACAATTTGCCCAGCTAGTTGAGCGTTGGGAAGAAGAGCATAAGAGATTAAAAGAGCTGGTCTTAACAATGCAGTGGCAGGCAGCATCTTCACCAGATATGGCTTCACGTTATCGCGCAATGCAGACTAGGTTACGAAAATTTGAAGAGGCTGGACCACCACCTCCGCCGCCAGTTGAACAGAATATAAAGGTAAATCTTCGAAGTACCAGAAGTGGGGAACGCGTTGTTACCTGCGAAAACTTAACGCTAGAGAATTTAACTGAGCCATTTAATTTTGAGATTTACTATCAAGATCGAGTAGCAATTCTTGGTAAAAATGGAACAGGTAAATCTCACTTCTTACGTCGGTTATCTGGTGATGAAACTGTGCGATATACCGGAACCTTTAAATTAGGTGCCAGAGTAGTGCCGGGATTTTTTGCTCAGACGCATGCTCATCCAGAATTTATTGGTAAGACTCTTCTGGAAATTCTTTGGGAGCAAAATTCATTACAACTTGGCGCTGCAAAAAGCGTGCTTGGTCGATACGAATTAGCGCAACAAGCAGAACAGCAATTCACTTCGCTATCCGGAGGACAACAGGCGCGCTTTCAAGTTCTCTTACTTGAATTAGCTGGCGATACATTGCTATTACTTGATGAGCCAACCGATAACTTAGATTTAGCAAGTGCAGAAGCTTTAGAACGTTCACTTGCTGCATATGAAGGAACAGTTATTGCAGTGACTCATGATCGATGGTTTGCCCGAGGCTTCACCAGATTCTTGATATTTGGCGCCGATGGCCAGGTTTACGAGAGCCCAGAACCGGTCTGGAGCCACTGATTTTGACCCTCCCGAGAGGGGCGGGTAACCTACCGCTTCTGCCTTCGGGCCAATGAAGAAGATCTAGAAAGAGAGTTTGCCGTGCGTACCTTTACTCCAACCCCAAGCGACGTTGCGCGTAAGTGGTACATCATTGATGCAACTGATGTTGTTCTAGGCCGTCTTGCAAGCCATGCCGCAACACTTCTTCGTGGAAAACATAAAGCAACTTTCGCTCCTCATATGGATATGGGTGATTTCGTAGTTGTAATTAATGCAGAGAAAGTTGCGCTAACCGGTAGCAAGTTAATCGAAAAGGTTGCGCATCAACATTCAGGTTTCCCAGGTGGTTTAACTTCACGTAACTACGCACTTCTTCTAGATAAGTTCCCAACTCGCGCAGTTGAGAAAGCAATCAAGGGAATGTTGCCAAAGAATTCAATTGGTAAGCAGATGGCTTCCAAGTTAAAAGTTTATGCCGGTCCAAATCACCCACATGGTGCACAGGCTCCGATTGCATATGATTTCAAACAAGTCGACCAGACCAAGTTGGGCAAGTAAAGGATGATGATGGCTGAAAACGAAACTTCAACTGCATATAGCTCTAGCACTCCAGCTGGTGCCACAAATCGCGCATCAGTAATTGCTCCGGGAGCAGGCGTTGGTCGCCGTAAAGAAGCAGTTGCACGTGTTCGCCTAGTTCCAGGAACTGGTCGTTGGACAGTTAATTCAAAGACTCTTGAAGTTTATTTCCCAAATAAGGTTCACCAACAATCAATCTCAGAACCGCTTCGCACAGTTGGCGCAGAAGGAAAGTTCGACATCATCGCTCGTATCGATGGCGGCGGAATCTCCGGCCAAGCAGGAGCGCTTCGACTTGGTGTTGCTCGTGCGCTAAATGCAATTGATGTTGATGCAAATCGTCCGGCGCTTAAGAAAGCGAAGTTCTTAACTCGCGATCCACGCGTTATCGAACGTAAGAAGTACGGCCTTAAGAAGGCTCGTAAGCGTTCTCAATACAGCAAGCG
>CAZCQR010000113.1:0-2366 GCA_964500885.1 uncultured Clavibacter sp. | reverse complement strand
CGCGAGAGGCTGATACATTTTCCTAGTCCGGCGGTATTCGAGCCGAGTCTCTAATCCAAAACTTTTCGGTTCCCACCGATAGCCAATTAGAAATCTTTAAAACCAAAATCAAATCAAGAAAATCAAGAGAGAAGAAAGTTAGATGGCAGAAACAAATACACGTGCCCGGAGAGAATCAGGCGAGCTATCAGCATTGCTACTTCCGGAGTTAAGAAAGATTGCAGTAAATCTAGGAATTGAAGGAGCAAGCGAACTAAAGAAACCTGATTTAGTTCAGGCAATCTCAGATCTACAAGCCGCAAATAGAGAAGCAGCTCGCGCAGAGCGCGAAGCACGTCGTGCTGCAAGAACGCAGCGCCGCAAGAATTCAGATGAAAAAGATGAGGATGGCGATATGGGCGATAGCGCTCAAGATGGTTCCGATAACAACCGTGAAAATGAAACTCGCGGACAAGATTCTAGAAATAATGAGAATAGAAATCGTGAAGATGGCGAAGATCGAGATTGGCGGCGTGATCGTCACCGTGGTCGTGATCGCCACAGAGATCGTGGCAGAGATCGCGATCGCGAAGTTGTCATTTCAGAAGATGATGTACTGCTGCCAGTAGGTGGCTTACTAGATATTTTGGAAAACTATGCATTTATTAGAACTGGTGGCTATCTACCAGGGCCTAATGATGTCTACGTATCACTAAGCCAAGTTCGACGATATGGTCTTCGCAAAGGTGATGTTGTAACTGGACAGGTGCGCGAACCTCGTGAAGGTGAACGGCGCGAGAAATTTAATGCGTTAGTTCGCGTAGATACTGTCAATGGAATGGATCCAGAGACAGCGAAAGATAGAGTTGAATTCTCCAAGTTAGTTCCACTTTATCCGCAAGAGCGTCTCCGTCTTGAAACTGAACCAAATGTTTTAACTACACGCGTTATTGATTTGATTTCACCAATTGGTAAAGGACAACGTGGCTTGATTGTCTCTCCACCTAAAGCTGGTAAGACCATGGTTCTACAATCAATTGCTAATGCGATTACAACAAATAATCCAGAATGTCATTTAATGGTTGTTCTTGTTGATGAACGCCCAGAAGAAGTTACTGATATGCAACGCTCGGTTAAGGGTGAAGTCATTGCTTCTACCTTTGATCGTCCAGCAGATGATCACACCACGGTTGCAGAACTTGCAATTGAAAGAGCAAAGCGCCTAGTTGAGCTCGGTCATGATGTAGTAGTTCTTCTCGATTCGATTACTCGTCTTGGTCGTGCATATAACATCGCAGCACCGGCATCTGGTCGAATTCTTTCCGGTGGTGTTGATTCAGCAGCTCTTTATCCTCCTAAGAAATTCTTTGGTGCGGCAAGAAATATTGAAGAGGGCGGATCGCTAACTATTCTTGCAACAGCCTTGGTTGAAACTGGATCGAAGATGGATGAAGTTATCTTCGAAGAGTTCAAGGGAACTGGAAATATGGAATTAAAACTCGATCGCAAGTTTGCTGATAAGCGAATATTCCCTGCGGTTGATGTTGATGCTTCAGGAACTCGTAAAGAAGAGATTCTCATGGGTCCGGAGGAATTAAATATTGTCTGGAAATTGCGAAGAGTTTTGCATGCGCTTGATTCACAGCAAGCCCTAGAACTCTTGCTCGAAAAGATGAAGGGCACCAAGTCCAACGTCGAATTCTTGATGCAGGTGCAAAAGACCACAGTTGGCCCAGATCAGAACGGAAATTAGCCCTTTAACTAAAGGTTAGATAACCTACCGCTCCGCTGGTTCACCGAGTTTCGGACCCAGCGAAAGGAGAAGACATGAAGAACGAGATTCACCCAAATTATGTGACAACAACAGTCACTTGTGGTTGTGGCGAGACATTTCAGACTCGCTCGACAATAGATTCTGGTTCACTATTCGTTGAAGTTTGCTCAGTCTGTCACCCGTTCTATACCGGTAAGCAGCGCATTCTTGATACAGGTGGCCGAGTAGCGAAGTTCCAAGAGCGCTTAAATAAGGCGACAACCAAAAAGTAGCTTTTTAAAAAGAAGACCGCATCCCACTCGAGAAATCGAGGACGCGGTCTTCTTTTCTTTTACCCATAACAGTTTCAGATATAAGTTCTAGAGAAGATAGTTAAGAAAGGAGTGAAGATGTCAGGGGCCGAGAATCGATTTGCGACGATGCCGGAAATTCTAAAAGAGTACGAATCGTTAGAAGCGCAGATGGCTGATCCTGCAATTCACTCCGATCAAGGCAAAGCTCGCCAATTAGGTAAACGTTATGCCCAACTAGGTCCAATAATTGCTGGCTACCGCGATTACCTTAAAGCGGCCGATGATTTAAAGGCAGCAGAAGAACTTGCTGCAACAGATGC
>CAZCQR010000112.1:0-2392 GCA_964500885.1 uncultured Clavibacter sp. | reverse complement strand
GTAATGATTGGTTCTTGGTTTGCCGGAACATATGAATCACCAAGTGATTTAAGAGTTGATGCACAGGGTCGTCTTTATAAGGAATCTTTCGGCATGGCCTCTGCGCGCGCAGTTGCTGCAAGGACATCAACAGAAGATGCTTTTGATCGCGCTCGGAAAGCGCTCTTTGAAGAGGGAATTTCATCCTCCAGAATGTATTTAGATCCAGTTCGTCCTGGTGTTGAAGATTTAATTGATGACATCATCGCCGGGCTTCGCTCCTCTTGTACTTATGCCGGCGCTAAGGATTTAGCTGAATTTGCAGATAAAGCTGTTGTCGGAATTCAATCTGCAGCAGGTTATGCAGAGGGCCGTCCGTTACATTCTTCTTGGAAAAGCAATTAAGCAGTTTTTGCGTAGCGCGCAGCAAATATCAAACTAAAACTTAAGATCACAATGAAATAAAGGGCCCAACGCAGTTCAACTAGCTCTGCTAGAAAACCTATTAGTGGCGGCCCAATAACGAAACCAAAATAAGAGACGCCAGAAACTCTGGCAATTGCCTGCGAAGGCGCGACAACTCCTTGATATTTAGTACTTGCCAAAGTTCCAGCTGCGCTAAACATCAATGGAATAGTTACTGATAATCCAATTCCAAGTAGGAACCAAGAGATCATCATTGCTGGAATTCCACCAATAAATAAGCCAATGCCAAGACTTGCGCCGGCGATAATTCCACCAAGCGCAATTATTTTTGAGGCGCCAAAGCGATGTGCTAAGTAATCTCCAGATAGCCGGCCAATTACCATGGCTGCGGTATACAAAATAAATGGCAGCGTTGAGATAAATGGCGTTGCGTCAAATGTATCGCGGGCCAACACACCACCCCAATCACCAGCAGCGCCTTCACTGATTGCTGCAAATAAGCCAAAGATTCCAAAGATCCAGAAGATAACTGGCGAGCGCTCACCTTTATTTTTAATAATTGGGTGCTGGTCAACGCTTGCTTCTAGCAATTGACCTTTGATTACAAATGCAATTACGACATAAACAAGAACCAGAATCCAAGCTTGCGTTAAAGGCGAGACTTCTAATTGCGATAACAAGCCACCAAAGATTCCACCAAGGAATGTTCCGACAGAGAACATCGCGTGAAAAGTACTCATTAGTCTGCGGCCGGCTCGTTGCTCAATTACAACCGCATGCGCATTCATAGAGACATCTTGGGTTGCAAGAGTGAATCCAAAAATAAATAAAGCAAACCAAGTGAATTGAAGAGAAGGTAGCCAACCCACAATTGGCAGAGATGCCGCAATTGCCAAGGTAGACCAGAACATAACTGGGCTGCTTCCGAACTTTGCGCTATTTCTTCCTGCGGGGCGGAGCGCAAGGAAAACTCCGATTGAGACGAATAGAAGAGATAGACCGAGAGTGCCGTCAGAGATTCCCAAGATCTGCTTGAAGTCTGGGATACGAGCCACAAAGGAACCGGCTGTGAAGCCATTCACAATAAATGCGAGCGTGGTTCCGATTCGAGCGATCCGAAGGCGGCTATCCATAATTTGCGAAGTTTACTCAGAGTGAGTTGAATTTCTGTTAATAAATCTCTCAGGAAAGAATGTAAATCTAACCTTATGAAACCTATATCTTCCTTCACAAAAGTCATGATCGGTTTTGTTACCGGAGCAATCGTTGCCGGCGGAGTTGCAGTTGCTGTTACTCCAGATACGCCGCCAACAAAAGTTTGTGTTGATAAGAAGAGTAAGGCGATTTATGCGAGTACAGATGGTAGCTGTGCAAAATCCAGAACCTTGATGGAGATTGTTGGATCTGGATTTGATGTGCAATCAATTGCCTCGATAGTTTCACCATCCGTAGTTTCAATTTCTGTGAGCACGGCGTTTGGTGGTGGTTCAGGTTCTGGATTCATTTATCGAACCAATGCCAATAGCTCATTCATTGTCACAAATAACCATGTGATTGCCGATGCGCTATCCGGCGGTACCGTCAAAGTTGAATTAAATAGTGGCGATATGGAATCTGCATCAATTGTCGGCCGAGATGTCGCCTACGACATTGCAGTTCTCAAAATTAATCGCGGAAACCTTCGCGTCGCAAAGCTTGGAAATTCGAATGCGCTATCAATAGGAGAACCGGTAATTGCATTTGGTTCACCACTCGGATTATCTGGCACCGTAACAAGTGGAATTGTCTCTGCGTTAAACCGTCCAGTTACAACGGGAAGCACTGGCACCGAATCCTTTATTGACGCGATTCAAACTGATGCCGCGATTAATCCAGGTAACTCCGGCGGCCCACTTGTTGATGCCACCGGCGCTGTGGTTGGAATTAATTCTGCAATCGCGACCCTAAGTAGCGGTGGTACTTCCGGATCAATTGGTCTTGGATTCTC
>CAZCQR010000111.1:0-2417 GCA_964500885.1 uncultured Clavibacter sp. | reverse complement strand
TCCGATTTCAACTGGCTAACCTGACAATCCGCTGAGAACATTTGGCATGAAAAGACTTACCCGCGCTGTGGCACTTTCCGTCATGCTCTCTCTCTTCCTTTCATTAACTCTCAATGCTCATGCAGCGAAGAAATCTGATCAGCCAGCTTATGGTCCGGCAGGTGGCTTTATTTATCGATATAAGAATGAAATTCAAGAGAGATTCAATAATAATGGCAAATGGCAAAAGAAAGATTCACGGAAAGAAAGTAGTTTTGATCCAATACGCGTCTCGTCATTTAGGAATATAAATTCTCTTTCAACTGATGCCAATCATTCGAATATAGTTTTTGAGTACGCGTTTAGAAAAGGCTATCCGAAAGATATCGAAAATCGTGTAAGAATTCAGTCAGTTGAAGCGGCAAAGAAGTTGAGCAGATTCTTTGAGAAGAAGATTCAGATAAAGCTTGTTGGAATTACTGAAAAAGATATAGATTTTGTAGAAAACGAACTCCCATCAATTGTTCCGCAAGATTCATATGGGGACTCCTTAGAAATATTGAAAGATTACGGAACGGTGTATCAGTTCTATTCTCGCGGTGGAACAGGAGGAGGTTCTGCTGGGTATAGCTCGGCTCGCGGATACGGATACTATCTTTCACATACTTCAAGTCTTGCTACTTTAAAAACTTTATGGCCGACTGTTGCACCGCATGAGATGACACATGTATTGCAAGATTTCTACACGAGAGATGTTAGTAATCCATATGGTGAAGGTGGACCAAAATCAAAAATCAATGGACATCTGATTGAAGGTTCAGCAAATACAATTGGTATGGCACTTGCATACTCAAATCTAGGTTGGTACAGCGACGAAATGGATCGAATATTGAAGATGGATATTCGTGATTTCGTTAACAAGTATCCGATTAACAATATAGACGATGCGGTTAAGTTTATTAAGGATATAGAAACAAGGGATTCCGAAAGGACAATGCGATTCAGTTACTCTGCTGGGCAATTAGTTTGGGAGTACTACATAGCTAAATATGGTTTTGAAAAGTATGTCGAATTGCTAAAGAATGTTAGAACAGCGGAAAATTTCGATGAGAATTTGAAATCAACAATCGGCAAAGATCGCGATTCTTTTTATTTAGAAGCAGCTGATTACGTATTGCGGACCTGGAAACGACTTTCCTAAAGTCGTAACCTGACGCCATGCGCCTAAGAGCAACTCTTTTGACCTTAGCTCTGTTGACGGGTTCTACTCCGGCATTGGCCGCGGATTTATCAGGCCTCAAGTGCAACAAAGTGGGGCAGTTAAGAACTTCCGGAAATCTCGATTTCAAGTGCGTGAAGAAAAGCGGAACTTTGGTTTGGCGAAAAACTAAGCACATATCGGAAAAAGCACCGGTCAGACCCACTTCTTTTGATGAGTTATTAGGAAATGAAAAAGGTATTACATATTGGGCTTGGAAATCAGCGGGAGAGCAGATCAAGTCGGCAAGCGAACCAAAGATAACTATAAATTCTTTGCTGGGGCCAAATTCATATCGGATAAATGAGGATTACAGAACTTCGATTATTAGTACGGCAAAACTTTATTCTAAGTTTCCTCAACCAAAGTTGGTAAATATTATTCATTACACATATCAAGATAGAGATTGGGCTCAAAAAACGTATGAGAGTTTTAGCCCTTACAAAACTGGCGAAGAGCGCGCTACCCAAGCTTGGAATTATTGCAGGACCGAGACAACTTGCTGGGGTGGTGGAGTTGATAATGATAAGAATGGCGAAGCAATAATTTTCCTAGCCCAACAACTTAAAAATAGGATGGATTCAAATTTCACCAGCGGCACACTAGAAGCTCACGAGTACACGCACAATGTTCAGATGGCATCTTTATGGAGTAAAGGAAAGAATGATAGAACTATGCCCTCGTGGTTCTGGGAAGGAATGGCTCAATATTCTCAAGCGGCTGCAACTTTCTACAACGATTTATCAAAGTACACAGCCGAACGAAGAAGAGTCACACAAGAGTTAGTTAGACCAAACTCAATCTATGACGCTAAATGGATCGAAAAGTTTCTTTTTTCTACAAGTGGCGATTGGAATTACTGGCGCCAGTATGAAACTTGGCGTCTTTACGACGTTGGTGCACATCTATGTGAAATTTTGGTTGCAATGAAAGGCACAGATTCGCTTGGAGAAATGGTCGTAGCTATGGCATCTGGAAAGAGCTACAAAGATGCATTCCAATCTATCTATGGAATTAGTTGGGGTGAGGCGTTACCGAAGATTGCCAAAGCAATCCCAAGTGTTGCCCGCTTTCAGAGCAACCAATAACAATCCCGTTATTTAACGCACGTTTTGGCTCTCGTTAACCTCTTTGTATAGACGACTGGTCAGTAGGGCTTTACTCTTTTGCCCTCCCTGGA
>CAZCQR010000110.1:0-2436 GCA_964500885.1 uncultured Clavibacter sp. | reverse complement strand
CTACCGGATTCATCCATCTTGGTAAGGATGTAATTGGTTGTTCCATTAACAATTCCCATGACGCGATGAACATGGTCTCCGACAATGGATTCTCTAAGAGGTCGCAGAATTGGAATTGCTCCACCTACTGCTGCTTCGTAATACAAGTCAACGCCATTCTTATCGGCAGCTTCAAAGAGTTCGGCGCCATGATGTGCAAGCAGAGCTTTATTTGCAGTAATCACTGATTTGCCATTTTGAATCGCTGTCAATAGAAGTTGTCTTGCTGGATCAAGTCCACCCATGACTTCAATAATGATGTCAATATCAGGATCATTAACTAGTGAATTTGCATCGCTAGTCAAGATATTTTTATCAATACCTTCTCGCTTGGCATTCACATCTCTTACTGCAATTTTCTTTATTTTCAGTTTCGCACCAGAACGTGCCGCGAAATCGCCTGAATCTTCATCGATAAGTCTCAATACTTGTGACCCAACTACACCGCAGCCGATTAGTCCGATTGATAGTTCGCTCTTTACTTCGCTCACTTTTGCTCCCTTATCGGACGGGCTGGCTCGGAAATATCTAGGGCTAATAGGTCTGCTGCTGTTTCGCTACGGATAATGGTACGAGCAGTGCCATTACTTACTGAAATTACACCCGGTCTTGGCACGTGGTTGTAATTGCTGGCCATGCTTCGTCCGTATGCACCTGTTGCAGGAATTGCAAGTAGATCACCGGGTGAAATATCGCTTGGTAACGCAATTTCCTTAATCAAGATATCGCCTGATTCGCAATGTTTTCCAACAACTCTGCAATTTCTTAAACCGCTGTTAGAGCCTCGATTAGCAAGGATGGTTATGTAGTCAGCACCATAAAGTGCAGTTCTGATGTTATCGCTCATTCCTCCATCCACTGCTACATAAAGTCTCGTATCACCATTCTCTAGTTCTACTTCTTTAGTTGTTCCTACCGTGTACAGAGTCACCATTGAAGGTCCGATGATTGCTCGACCTGGCTCGATTGATACTCTCGGTATCGCAATTCCTGCATTTGTTGATTCGGTTGCCACTATTTTGCAGATACTTGAAAGCATTTTTTCTGCTGAAATTGGATTATCCGATTCAGTGTAGGCAATTCCAAAACCACCACCGAGATTCAACTCTCTTAACTCTCTTTTGTATTCTTTTGCGAAACGGCCCATAAAGCCGATTAATCGCGTTGCTGTCTCAACAAATGCTTCTTCATTGAAAATCTGAGATCCAATATGTGCGTGCACGCCCATCAATCGAAGTGATTCGTGTTTAGCTATTTCAGTAACTGCTTCCCAGGCAGCGCCAGAGGCAATTGAGAATCCAAATTTCACATCTTCATGCGCCGTTGAAATGTATTCATGAGTATGAGCTTCGACGCCTGGCGTTAGCCTGATCAAAATCTCTTGAACTTTCTTTCTCTCTTTGGCTAACCGTGCAACACGTTCAATCTCAGATACTGAATCAACGACAATCTTTGCAACGCCATAATCCAAAGCCTCAGAAATTTCTAATTCCGATTTATTGTTTCCATGCATCTCCAAACGTTCTGCTGGAAACTTTGCAGCTCGGGCAACCGCTAGTTCTCCTCCCGTACAAACATCTAATGCCAAGCCAAGTTCTTCAATAATTTTTGCTATTTCCACAGAAAGAAATGCCTTACCTGCATAGATAACAGAGCCAGAATTTGCGCCAAATGCAGCTGATAGCTGGACTTTCCAATCGATTGCCCTAGTTCTTAAATCTGCTTCATCCAATATAAAGATTGGTGAGCCATATTTGGCAACTAAATCAATCGCGGAACAACCGCCTATTTCTAAACTGCCATTCTCTATCTTGGCGCTCTTGGGCCAAATTTTCGCTGATAACTCGCTCATAGTTACATCCGCTCCGGTGAGCTAACTCCAAGCAGTGATAAACCATTTGAGATTACTTGCATTGTTGCAGCACAGAGAGTTGCGCGCGCCTGATGTATTGGACTGGCTTTCTCATCTCCAATTGGTAAAACTCTGCAATCGCTATAGAAGCCGTGATAGAGCGTCGCCAGCTCTTCAACATATCTTGCAATTCGATGCGGGCTTCGTAGCTCAGCAGCGCTGGTGACAACCTCCGGATATTGCGCCAATCCACCCAACAATTCTCGTTCACGCTGATGTTCTAGAAGTTCTGCATCGAAAACTTCTAGTCCATATTTGATCCCCAGTTCATCAGCATTACGTAACAATGCTGCGATTCGCGCATGTGCATATTGCACGTAATAAACCGGATTCTCATTGGTCCGCTTCTTTAAAAGATCAACATCCATAATCATCGGAGTTTCAACTGGATAACGAATCAATGTGTAACGCGCTGCATCAACGCCAACTTTTTCAACTAACTCTTCCAAAGTAATAATTGTTCCTGCACGCTTAGAGAGTTTCAG
>CAZCQR010000109.1:0-2469 GCA_964500885.1 uncultured Clavibacter sp. | reverse complement strand
GACTCTGGTCGTCGTATGGCGAAGGGCAAGTGCCCTGTATGCGGCACCACTGTTAATCGCATCTTGGGCAAGGCCTAAGAACCCAAAGCTTAGGAAGGGGAGCGCAGAACGCGCTCCCCTTCTTTTTTTTTAGATCGCAGTCTTGAGGCAATACAGCTGGAGATCTTAAAAGTAGGTTTTCGTATATCCACAAGAACGCAACTCGATTGCGACATGAATTTTGCGATTAAAAGATGATTCGACGATGCAAAGTTATCGTCTTAAATCTGGAGTTACATTCTGGCGAACCATATCTGGTCAATTGCGCATCGGGACTAGATTTCGAAACTATCAACTTCCCAATCAAATTTCTGGACAAGAGCTAGAACCTTTACTTGTTGAATTGGGATTTGGAGTAGAACCGGCAATAGATTTCATAAAGTACGGACCGGCACTTTCAATGCTTGCAAATCTCTCCCTAATTGATAGTAAGAATACGCTAAATCCACTCTTGCAAAACACTCAGCTGAGTAAATCGAAAACATCAAACCCATTAGTTGATACTGCCCGCAAAAATCTTCAGGATAGATTTGAAATTGAGATGGCTGGAATTTCGAAGCGTAGCCAGATTCAAGATGGCGGCACTGAAACCTTACTTAGACGCCAAGAAATAAAAATATCAATTATGGGTGAAGGCAATTTTGAATTTTCTAGAGTTGCAGTCGCTATATATACCAACCTGCTCGCATCTGGTTTCTCTCAATGTGAATTTAGGAATTTAACTGCGAACTCAAAAAGTGAAGTGCGAGTTGGAATAGAAGATTTGATTGGTGGATATTTTAGATTGGGAGATGTCGGACTTCCTAAGCTCGAGGTACTTCGAAGAGCAAGTGCAGAGATTTCACTATTTCCTCAAAAGTCAGGCGGTACGAAGCAGAACGACCGAGAGCTCATAATCTCGATTGGACCACCTCATCCTCATATCCAGCTGGAAAGTTCCACTCGGATGATTCCAATACTTGTGATTGATTTCGTTTCAGGTGATGAATTAAGAATCGGACCGATGATTTTTCCGGGAAAGAATCTCTGTTACTCCTGCATACTCCTTGGAGAGAAGGAATCGGGATCACTGACAAAGATCGAGAACGCTTACTTCAGAAGTGATTTCTCAGAACTCTCCGCTGCATTGGCAATCACAGGTGCCGGTTATATTTCACTGGCCGTAGCGGAATTTGCAGATACGGGCGGATCGCCACTTGCTGGGAAAACCATCAATATCTCGACAGAGAATTACCTTGCACCCGAGATCAAGAGTTGGCAACGTCATCCAAACTGCACCTGCAATTGGGCGCTGGCCTAATTTCAACTCGCGCCTAGGTGATAACTGAAAGAGAATCTGCGGGTGTCCAAGGAGATTCCCCGTAAAACCAGTACTCGAAGCGCCAAGCTCGCGAGTATTCCGCTAGCGGTCGCAGGTCGTGGCGCAATTGGTTTTGGAAAACAATTAATTGGGCAATCTCCACAATTCGCCTTTGCTGAACTTCAAGAGAAGACCGCTGAACAAGTATTTAAAGTACTGGGCGAATTAAAGGGCGGCGCGATGAAGTTTGGTCAAGCCCTCTCAGTCTTTGAAGCAGCTCTCCCAGAAGAAATCGCAAAGCCATATAGAGAAACTCTTGTTAAGTTACAGGAAGCAGCGCCACCTCTTCCTGCCAGAGTGGTGCATAAAGTTTTAGCAAAAGAACTTGGTGATGATTGGCGCGATAACTTCTCTGACTTTGATGATAAACCTGCTGCATCTGCATCCATTGGACAAGTTCATAAGGCTCGTTGGAAAGATGGCAGAGCTGTTGCGGTAAAGATTCAATACCCCGGAGCAGCTGAAGCTTTAATCTCTGATTTAAATCAGATTGAACGATTCTCCAAAATCTTCCAATTATTTATGCCAGGTCTTGAGATGAAGCCATTGCTGGAAGAGATGAAGGCGCGCATTATTGAAGAAGTGGATTACCGCTTTGAAGCAGAGGCGCAAGAAGCCTGCTGGAACGCTTATTTAAATGATCCGGATATTGCGATTCCAAAAGTTGTCAGCGCAACTGATCGCGTAATTATTAGCGAATGGCTAGAAGGAAAGCCGCTTTCAAAAGTGATCGCAGGCGGTAGCCAAGAAGAAAGAAATAATGCTGGTATCAAATTAGCTCGATTCCATTTCACAGCACCAATGCGAGCTGGACTTTTACATGCCGATCCACATCCTGGAAATTTCCGCGTTCTTGCCGATGGCAGATTAGGAGTTTTGGATTTCGGCGCTTGCAATAGATTGCCAAATGGTTTTCCAGAACCATTTAAGCGCCTCTTGCGAAACGCTCTTGAGGGCGATGCGCTCGCGCTCTATCACGGATTTAAAGAGGATGGATTTATTCTTCCGGAAGTAGATGTAGATCCTCAGCTTGTACTTGATTATTTATTACCGCTAGTTGAACCGCTACG
>CAZCQR010000108.1:0-2470 GCA_964500885.1 uncultured Clavibacter sp. | reverse complement strand
GAGTTGTAACTGGACATTATGCACAACTAAGAACTCAAGATAATGGTGAAAAAACACTTCATAGAGCAATTGATGAAAGTAAAGATCAATCTTATGTCCTTGCTGTTCTCAATCGAAAACAATTACAAGGTGCTATCTTCCCACTTGGCGATACCCGTAAAGAAGATATTAGAAAAGAGGCGGCAAATCGCGGATTAACAGTTGCTCAAAAACCTGACAGTCACGATATCTGCTTTGTTCCTTCTGGAGATAATGCTGGATGGCTTCGCGAAAGATTAGGGAGTGAAGTTGGACCAATCGTTGATTCCGCTGGGAAAAAACTTGGCGAACATAATGGCGCATATACCTACACAATTGGACAACGTCGTGGTCTCGGAATTTCTGAACCAACTCCATCTGGAAATCCTAGATATGTATTGAAGATTGAGCCTAAGAGCAATACTGTCGTTGTTGGCGAGCGTGAATCACTTGCAATTTCAGAAATAACTGGTGAAAAGATTATTTGGTGTGGACCTGAAATTTCAGATGAAGTTTCTCTGCCTGGAACTGTACAAGTTCGCGCACACGGCACTCCGGTTTCTTGTGTATATAGCCGTGATAAGTCCGGCAACTTAAAGGCAGAGTTAACCGAGGCGATATTTGGTTTGGCGCCCGGACAGGCGATGGTTATTTATGATGGCGATCGCGTAGTTTGCTCTGCCACGATTTCGGAGACCAAATAAATGGCTGCTAAGTCTGGACCCGACAATGTTTCGGCAGCCAGACGACGCATGACCGATCTCTCAGAACAGATCCGCGATCATCAATACCGCTATTACGTTTTAGATAAGCCAATCATTTCCGATGGAGAGTTTGATTCACTTTGGAATGAATTACTCAAATTAGAAAGTGAATATCCAGATTCCAGAGATCCAAATTCTCCAACATTAGAAGTCGGCGGTGGCTTCGCTACGCATTTTGCGCAATTTAATCATCATCAGCGAATGATGAGCCTCGATAATGTTTTTAGCGATGAAGAACTAGAAGCTTGGTTCGAGAGGATAAAAAAGGAATATGGAGGCGAATTAACTTGGCTCTGTGAAGTAAAGATTGATGGACTTGCCATTAATCTTATTTATGAAGATGGAAATTTAACCAGGGCCCTCACGAGAGGAAACGGTGAAACTGGTGAGGACGTTACCGTTAACGTTCGAACTATTCGGTCAGTTCCTCAGAAACTTAAGGATAAGAATCCACCGAAACTAGTTGAAATTCGCGGTGAAATCTTCTTTCCAGTTGCAGCCTTCAATGAATTAAATGAGTCGCTAGAAGAGTCAGGTAAAACTCCTTTTGCTAATCCTAGGAATGCCGCGGCAGGCTCTCTTCGGCAGAAAGATCCAAGAGTTACCGCTTCACGACCTTTGGCATGCATAGTCCATGGAATAGGCGAAGTTACAGGTGCCGTTTTTGATTCACAGAGTCAGGCCTATGAGTTACTCGAAAAATGGGGAGCCCCGGTCTCCAAGCGGTATCAAGTTGTCAAGAGCAGAAGTGAAGTGAAGAAGTTTATTAATTACTACGCAGAACATAGACATGACGTTGAACACGAAATTGATGGAGTAGTTATCAAAGTTAACGAACGTGAATTACAAAAGAAAATCGGAACGACTTCACGTGCCCCAAAATGGGCTATCGCATATAAGTATCCGCCAGAAGAAGTCACAACGAAACTAATCGATATAAAAGTCAGTGTAGGTCGAACCGGACGCGTGACTCCATTTGGATTTATGGAACCGGTAAAAGTTGCTGGCTCTACAGTCACAAACGCAACACTTCACAATATTGAGGAAGTTGAACGTAAGGGAGTTTTAATCGGCGACATCGTTGTCCTGCGAAAAGCAGGTGATGTGATTCCGGAAATACTTGGTCCAGTCATAGAGAGACGGACAGGTTCCGAACGTAAATTTGTCATGCCTAAGAAATGTCCAGAATGTGGCAGTGCATTAAAAGCAATTAGTGAAGGTGATGTTGATATCCGGTGTCCAAACTCAAGGTCTTGCCCTGCTCAGCTTCGCGAACGAATTTATTACATTGGTTCTAGATCAGCGCTAGATATTGATGTACTGGGCTATGAAGCAGGACAAGCTCTGTTAGATGCAAAATTGATAAAGGACGAAGGGGATTTATTCAATTTAACGAGCACAGATTTACTGAAGAGTGATTTCTTCAAAAAGAAAGATGGAACACTGGGAGTAAATGCAGAGAAATTTTTGCGTGGACTTGAAATTGCAAAAGGTCGTCCGCTTTGGCGAATTTTGGTCGCTCTCTCAATTCGACATGTTGGGCCAACAGCGGCGCAGGCGCTTGCTAGAGAATTTCGAACTCTTGATGCAATTGCGAAATCAGAGCAATCTTCGCTCGCAAATATTGATGGCGTTGGGGAAGTAATTGCGGCGAGTATTCAAGATTGGTTTGCCGTCGATTGGCATAA
>CAZCQR010000107.1:0-2476 GCA_964500885.1 uncultured Clavibacter sp. | reverse complement strand
GTCACCCCAAGCAATCGCCGAATCCGAAGTTTCGCATTGCGTGGCGAGCGGATGACTAAGGCTCAAGCCGAGGCGTTGGTTGATCATTGGAATCGTTTTGAGATTCCGCTAAAGGGAACCATCGATCCGCATTCGCTCTTCTATTCATTTGCGCCAAATGAAGTGATCTTCGAAATTGGAAGCGGAATGGGAGAGGCAACGGCTGCCATTGCTGAAGCCAATCCGCAGAATGGATATGTTGCGGTCGAGGTCCATAAACCAGGAATTGGTGCGCTCGTGATTCGCGCGGAAAAAGCTGGTTTAAGAAATCTCAAAATTATTCAAGGTGATATCTGGGATGTACTCACTAATCATGTAGCTGATGGCTCGGTAGATGGTTTTCATATTTTCTTTCCAGACCCTTGGCCCAAGCGACGTCAAAACAAACGTCGCTTACTAAAACCTGACTTTCTAAAGATTCTCGCTGATAAAACTAAACCTGGAGGTTTTGTCAGAATTGCGACAGATTGGCTTCCCTATGCAATAGAAATTGAAAAGAATTTCACCGAAGTAAAAGAGTGGAGCGGGGGAAAGATTTCCCGGCCAGACTGGCGTCCGGTTACAAAATTTGAGGGTAAAGGTATTTCAAAAGACCACGTGGTTACTGATTTTCTCTACACAAAAATTTAGAGACTGCCATCTTTTTCATATTTACTAATTAAGCCAATTCTTCTTACATGACGCTCATCTCCACTAAATGGCGTTGCAAGAAATGTATCCACCAGTTCGAGGCAAAACGCTTCATCATGCATTCTTCCGCCTAGAGAGATTACATTTGCATCATTATGTTCTCTTGCAAGTTTTGCAATTTCCTTGCTCCATACCAGCGCCGCACGAACACCTTTAACTTTATTTGCAACCATCTGTTCGCCATTTCCAGAACCACCTAGAACTATTCCAAACGAACCAGGCTCTTTAGCTACAGCTTCTGCAGCAGGAATACAGAAAACTGGGTAATCATCGAGCGGATCAAAAGTATGTGGTCCGTGGTCGACTACATCGTGACCCTTATTCTTCAAATGCTCCACAATTCGATTCTTAAATTCCAAACCAGCGTGGTCGCTTCCTATATGAATTCTCATGGCCGAACTCTCTCAAAATTTTTACGAAAAAGAGAAGAACCACCAGCATTTCTACCGGTGGTTCTTTCTTTCGGAGGAGGAGTTACTTTAGAAAGGGTAAGTGGTTAAGAACGCGGGCCTTTTCCGTGTCCTTTTCCACCTTTAAACTCCAAGCCAAAACCTTTAACTAAACCCTTAGCGCGCTCAACCATGGACGTAGTGCGTTCTACCAATTTAGATTTCAACTTGCTTGCCTGATCTCCAGTAATTTTTCCGGCAGCAAGCGCATCATCAATAGTTTTGGTTTGGAAAGCTACGATTGCAGAAATCAGTGCATCTTTCTTCGACCCTGCAATTGATGCAAGTGATTCTCCCGCTTTCATTCTTGCAGTTAAATCACTTGCTGATATTCCTAAAGTATCTGTTAAAACTTTTGTGAATGCATCTTTAGCAGCGACCATTTCGGCGCGTGCCGCAGATTTAGAATCTTTTAATGCAGATTCAATTGCATCAACTTGGGACTGAGTAAGGGTGCCCCGATCTTTCAAGCCATTTAGAACTGTTGAAAGGTCAGCGCCACTTCTAAAACCTCTGTCATCAGCTGATGAAACCGATGCCGTTCCCAAAGAAATTGCAACTCCAGTTGCTATTGTCGCCGCAATTAACTTCTTGTTCTTCAATTGAATCTCCTTTTAAATAGTTCGAATACCGTTGTATCCGATAGCCGCATGTAACTCCTTCAAACTGAATATCCCAGTCAATTACTTTGTGAAACACGTGGGAGTTTCAAAATGAAGTTGCCGTTTATACGCCTAAAACCTGAGAAATCACAGAGAGATATCCACCTTTTTAAGCGTATCAATCGGTATCACTCTGATACTCCACATCCCGATACCCGGGAC
Source organism: uncultured Clavibacter sp. (assembly GCA_964500885.1). Classification (GTDB taxonomy): domain Bacteria; phylum Actinomycetota; class Actinomycetes; order Nanopelagicales; family Nanopelagicaceae; genus MAG-120802. The sequence continues at coordinate 474 of CAZCQR010000107.1, read as the reverse complement.
CCAAGCCCCATGAGGAGGGGCTATGAACAGAATCAGAAGTGCATTAAATCTCTCAGTTGCATCAATATTTATCGCAACCAATTCATTGATTCCTTCAGAAGCTGCAGGTCGCACAAATCAGAGCGTTGCAAACACAATTCTTAATGGAAAAGGTGCTCCATCATCTGCCCTAGGAATTAATGGTGATTTCTATATCGATATTTCTACATTCAATATCTACGGACCGAAGAGTAAGAACAAATGGCCAACGCCAATCAGTTTGAAAGGTCCATCTGGAGCGAGTGGTGATAAAGGATCCTCATCTTCTGGAGCAAAAGGTGAACCTGGAGAAAAAGGAACAAAAGGCGAAAAAGGTGAAGCTGGAGCAAAAGGTGAAACCGGAGCGCAAGGAGCAGCGGGAGCACAAGGCGCACAAGGTGAACAAGGCTTAACTGGTCCGACAGGACCACAAGGTCCACAAGGCGAAACAGGACC
>CAZCQR010000106.1:0-2579 GCA_964500885.1 uncultured Clavibacter sp. | reverse complement strand
GTTATCTCATTATTAAATGCATTTACTGGTTTAACTGTGGCGGCATCAGGATATGTTCTTAACGCGACCTTATTAATTATTGCTGGAACTTTGGTTGGAGCTTCTGGAACTATTTTGACCAGGTTGATGGCAGAAGCGATGGGCAGATCCTTATTTGGAACGCTCTTTGGGGCATTTACTGCCAAGGCACAAACGTCCGGTGGAGTTGCAGAAAACCGTCCCGTTAAATCTGGAACGCCAGATGACGTTGCTATTCTTCTTAACTATGCACGTCGCGTAGTAATTGTTCCTGGCTTTGGATTAGCAGTTGCGCAAGCTCAACATACCGTTCGGGAGTTGGCAGATTTACTTACTGCGCGCGGCATTGATGTTGCATATGGCATTCACCCAGTTGCCGGAAGAATGCCAGGACATATGAATGTTTTATTGGCAGAGGCCAATGTGCCTTATGAACAACTATCAGAGATGGATGAAGTTAATCCGACTTTTCCACAGACAGATGTAGCGCTAATTATCGGCGCGAATGATGTTGTGAATCCGGCGGCGAAAACTACTCCGGGTTGCCCAATTTATGGCATGCCGATCCTTGATGTATCTCAGGCGGGAAATGTTATTTTCTTAAAGCGCTCAATGCGTCCTGGGTTTGCCGGTATTGAGAATGAACTTCTCTATGATCCAAAGACCACTTTACTTTTTGGAGATGCGAAGGCATCACTCACTAAAGTAGTTGGTGCTTTAAAAGCTTTGTAAGTGCCTTGTAAGTGCTTTAAAAACACTTACAAGTTTTCAACAACTTCATATAACTTGAATTTTTGTCAGTGCTATAACCAATCCTTCTGCCATGAGCATTTCAGAACTTCCAATCCATAATCCTCTCGATTACTGGAGCGCTCGAACTATCGAAGAAGAAGTAATTAGAATCCAAGGAAAACCTGGCGGTTATGAGAATCTTGGAAAACTTCTCCAAATCAAGGCTATAGACCTCTCCCCATCTGGTCGCATCGACTATTTAGCTGCTCTCGAAAAACAATATTCATGGCTCTATGCATTGATTCAAGAAGCCACTTTGGCCATTGCTGGAAGCGAGCCATCAACTTCGGAAAACATGTGGGAAGGCGTTGATGAATCCGAGCGCGAAGATGTTGCAACTGCTCTTCGCCTTTCACCTAATACCGCGCAGATGAGAATCGATGTGGCGCGAACCTTAAATAATCTTCTTCCCGCAACGTGTGCAGCATTAACAAATGGCGAGATTTCATCGGCACATGCAACCTTGATTGCTCGCGAGACTACTGATGCGCTCTCGCGTGGCGTCTCTCCAGATATCTTGCCTGTGATTGAAGCGAAGGCGCTCGCCCATTCCGAATTTCATACCGCAGCTCAAGTCAGTAAGAAACTTAAAACGTTATTCGCACAATACGCTCCTGAAGTCCTCGAAGAAGAGAATGTGAAAGGTCGCGAACAAAGAAGCGTCAATATCTATCCTGAAGGTGATGGAATGTCGACTTTGATCGCATTACTGCCAGCCGAAGATGCACAGACGGTCTATCTTGCTATAAACACTTATGTTGAATTTGAAACCTCAAAAAATAAAGTAAACGCGACAGCTAATACAGAGGATTGGCGCTCGATGGATATGAAGCGTGCCGATGCCCTTACATCAATCTGCTCTGATTTCTTAGGAAGGGCTACGGAAGACTACAAACCTCATCGTCGCCCAGTTTCTATAAATGTAACAATCGATCTTCCAACATTGTTAGGACTTGCTGAAAATCCTGCAGAACTACTTGGACATGGCCCGATTCCAGCATCTGTTGCGAGGAAACTTGCAGCTGATGGAAAGTGGCGGAAGTTCATAACTGATGCAACAACTGGAAATCTTCTCGACATGGGAAGAGAAAGTTATCTCCCCTCGCAATATCTAGTTGATTTCTTAGCAGCACGCGATCGAACCTGTCGATTCCCGGGTTGTAGCCAACCCTCGCGTATCTCTGATATCGATCATGCTAAAAGTTGGGAAGAGGGTGGCGAAACCAATCGTGCAAACTTGGGATATTTATGTCGAAGGCATCATCGCTTAAAGACTCATCATGGCTGGAAACTTGAGAGCTTCTCTGATGGTTCCTGTAAATGGCTCTCTCCAAATGGCAAGGAGTACTTCGTTCCCGCGCGGCCGCTCGATACAAGTGCAGAGCGGAAAAACATTGAGTCTAGTTTCGCGAAGTTAAAACTGTAACCTTCAACCATGGAATCGCTAGCTCTATTGGTCACGATTTTGGTATCTCCAGCGTTTTTCGGTGGACCGATTGCATTTCTATTGACTTTATTGCGACGTGAGCAGATATCCAATTTTCGCCGAGTAGTTATATATATGCTCTCAGCTCTTTCATTACTATCGGGTGGAATGCTGATCTTTCAAAATGTAAGTAGAGGTGCCTTACTAATTGGCATCAATGGATTAGTTTTCGGATTTCTGGCCATTTTGAGAATAAGAAATCGCTAGTTGATAGCCTTTTCTAAGCAAGTCTTTTCTAAGCAAGTCTTTTCTAAGCAAGTCTTTTCTAAGCAAGTCTTTTCTA
>CAZCQR010000105.1:0-2594 GCA_964500885.1 uncultured Clavibacter sp. | reverse complement strand
TATCCAACTGGCTACAAATTAAGTGATACTTGGCCCAACAAACTATAGATCGGAATATAGATGCGAATCATTGTCGTCGGCTCAACTGGTCTAATTGGAAAACATGTAGCCGAGGCGTTAATTGCTTACGGTGATGTAATCGGCGTATCGCGCACCACAGAAATTTCCGTTGATGTAAAAGATCCGGCATCGATAAAGAAGATGTATGAAAAAGTTGGCAAAGTCGACCATGTAGTTTCTTGTATCGGAAAAGTTACTTTTAAATCGATCCTCGATATTTCCTACGATGAATATGCCACCAGCCTTAAAGATAAAGCCCTTGGCCAAGTCGAATTAGTTCGCGCCGGTATCAATCACGTAAAAGATGGCGGCTCATTTACTTTGATGACCGGCATCTTGGCCCGCAATCCGATTCCATCCGGTACCGCGGCATCTCTTGCTAATGGCGCAATTGAATCCTTTACTAAAGCTGCATCAATTGAATTACCGCGCAAGATCCGAATCAACACAGTTAGCCCAAGCGTCCTCGTTGAAGCCACCAGCTATCACAGCGCATTTCCTGGCTTCCACCAAGTCACTGCAAAAGAAGTTGTAGATGCTTATGTGAAAGCAATTATCGGAAAGATGACTGGCGAAGTATTTAAATTAGATTAAAGAGTAATTCCAACAAATTGAACTTCGGGTTCTAAAACTATCCCAAATTTTTCTTTTACTGCACTTCGCGAACTTCTTGCTAATTCAATAATGTCACTGGCCTTAGCGTTTCCATTATTAACGAGCGCTAAAACATGTTTAGTACTTACACCGGCGCCTTCGTGGCAATCACCTTTCTTCACGCCAGCGCGCTCCATCAACCAAGCAGCTGATGTCTTTATTCGACCATCACTCTGTTGCCAGCGCGGTGCATCAGCTGGCAACTTTGCGGCAACTTCGCTTGTAACAATTGGATTTACAAAGAAAGATCCGGCCGACCAGGTATCGCGATCATTTGCATCAAGCAACATTCCCTTAAGCGCCCGCAGCGATAAGACTGCTGACCTGGCATCACCAATCAAAACTCGATCACCAAGATTTACCTTTAACGCCCGCGCTAATTCTTCATATTTAATCGGCAAACTCATCTCGCCTTTCTCTAATTGAAAGGTAACATCCAAAATTACATATCTATCTTTCTCGCGCTTAAAGAGCGATGATCGATATTCAAAGCCGCACTCAGTATTGGAAAAAGTTTTCTGCTCGCCGCTCTTTCGATCAAAGGTGCGCACCCGGGCAATAAATTCGGCGACCTCATGGCCATATGCACCAATATTTTGAATCGGTGACGCGCCAATGGTTCCGGGGATACCTGACAAGCTCTCCATTCCAACAAAACCATTATCAATTGACCACTTAACAAACTCATCCCAATTTTCGCCAGCAGCAACCGTGATCATTCCACCGCTACAAGCATCTACTGAAAAAGAATTGCCTTTAGTTTCAACCCGGACCACAGTTCCTGCAAAACCTTCATCGCCGATCAATACATTTGATCCACCACCCATAATCAAGAGCGGTTCACCAGCGCTATCGGCTTCCTTTACTGCGGCAATTAATTCGCCTTCACTTTTGGCATGAATAAATCGCTTCGCCGGTCCACCTAAATGCAGACTGGTGTATTCCTTTAACGATTCCGCCATAACCAAAGGCTACCTACGTGGCGACAAGATGTCGCTTCGTCCGCGAAAGCGCTCGAGGATTCGGTTGTAATTCTCTTTTGATTTCTTCTCACGATATTCCGGATCAGCATCGTGATAACCATGATGGCGACCTTGTTCTAATGGCAGATCTAATTGCCACAACTTTCCACCAGCTGCCCGAAGCGCAAGCGAGATTTCAATATCTGCATTTCGATAATAGGTTGCAGAGCCATTTGCACCGCCCGCGCCTTTGGCAAACTCGCGATCAAAGGCGAAGAAATAACTAAAGAGCACATCTACTTCACCCTCGCCACGGTCATCAACCGAGCGCCACTCATCTTCAATATTTACTAACCCACCGCGCCAACCCACGCCCTGATATCCCGTTTCTAACTTTGCCAACGTTGGGGTAATCGCATCGCCGGTAAATACTGTCGATGGATCCATAATTACTAAATACTTTTCACTCTCATTATTTATAAAGTGATTAACGCTATGGCCCCAGCCCAACTTATTTTTCTGCCAGGTCGCGCCAAATAATTCTTCAGCAGCTTTATTCTCTTTACCCGAAGCAAAGACCGAGATTGGGGCATCGCTGTATTTCTTTATTGAATCTAGACAGATTTTAAAATCATCAAAGAAGCCATCGGCTATTAAGCAGATACGAATTCCAGCCATCGCTGGTTACTTATTAACGAGTTTCGCGATGAAGAGTTGATGCCTTGCAACGTGGGCAGTACTTCTTTAGCTCCATACGATCTGGATCGTTGCGGCGATTCTTCTTTGTAATGTAATTACGTTCTTTGCAGTCAACGCATGCCATTGTGATCTTTGGGCGGACATCCGCGCTCTTGCTGGCCATGTTGACTCCTTATTTCTTGATTCTGCTTTAGAACAGGGCGAGAGAATACCCACGCC
>CAZCQR010000104.1:0-2649 GCA_964500885.1 uncultured Clavibacter sp. | reverse complement strand
CAATAAAGAGATGAGACGTTTACTGGCCTTCGTCCTCTTTTTTCTTCTCTTCTTTGTTCAGTTCCTTAACTTCACTTTTGAAAATACGGAGAGATCGGCCAAGCGCTCTTGCCGAGTCTGGTAGTCGCTTAGCGCCAAATAGAATTACGACTACAAGAATAAGAAGTAGCCAATGTGATGGTTCTCTAAGTCCGAACATGCCATCGCCTTTCCAGAAAGCCCCTACGGGTAATGCCCAACGCTATCACGACCCGTTCCTGGGTTAATTCTGATAATTCGCTAGTGCCGATTTTGCAAGGTTTCTAACATCAATTCGAAGCTCTTCGGGTGCTGTAATAGTCAAAGCTCCCCCATCACGCAGAACATTACGAACTATCCATTCGCGTTGGAAGACGTCGATCTTGAAGATAGAACCAGCTTCTGTAATCTTCGCTGAATTCTCAGCGAAGAATATTGAATCGGGATCTGATTCAAATTGAACTGTCTCGCTCTTCGTCGCTTTCACTTCATCCAGTTCGACACAATCTTCATTGAGAACTTTAGCTCGGTTGATATTTTCCAGATTAAAAGTTCGAATTTCATTTACATCATGTGAGAAAGCTTCTAGGTAGAATTTTTTGCTTTGCTCCACTATCCGATATGGACTTAATTCACGTTCAGATATCGAATCGCGAGTCTTGTTGCTGTACTCAACGCATAGTTTCTTCCGTTTCTCCAAGCTTTCGTTAATTATAGATAAAAGTGTTGCAAGATCACTCTTTGAACCACTTGCATCGACAACACCTAAGGGAATACTTGATTTTGTAGAGATGCGGAGTTTCGCTCGTAGCTTCTTTACTTTCTCTAGTTTTTCACCGCTCAATTCTGACTCCAACGAAGATAATCCAATTAATAGATAAAGAAGTTCTCTATCAGTTAAATTGCGCGGATCTGCTAAATTTTGAGGTTCCTTAATTACTACAAAACCATCGTCAAAAGAGAGATCGATAAGCTCTAATGGCGTGTAACCGGGAAGACCACAGAGAAAAAGCAAGTTCAAATCGGCAATCAGTTGATTTGTCGAGATGCTAAACGCGGAAGCAAGTTCTTTGATTGAAATCCCTGGATGAGCGTTCAAAAAGGGGACCATATCAAGCAAACGAATAGCTCGTTCAGATGCTGTTTCACTCATGCGCTGCAACGATTCTCTTGAGAGCGTTAACAACTTTCATTTTAAGTTCTTCAGGCTCTAAAACAACAATATTGTCACCAAACCAGAGAATAGAATGTAGCGCCTCATTTTCATCTACGAAATAAACTGTTATGAGATCAAAATCGTCGCTATCTGGTTCAATGCGCTGGGCTCGCTCTCTTAAAGCATAACCAGTGAATTTACGTACCTGCAGCGTAACCGGATATTGGCTAGTGGTATACATGATGACATGATCGCGAACATGAAAATCTGGATCTATTTCATAGGTACCTTTTTTGCCAACTAAATTGATTTCACTCATGATCCGAGAGAGCTTAAAGACTCGAACATCAGCACGATCTTTATCAAAACCAACTAAGTACCATTCGCCACGCCATGCGCTTAGGCCCATTGGTCGCACTGAGCGTTTCTCGTGTTTAATATCTGAACCCTTTTTGTAATCAAAACTTATCTCTGTACGACTTGAAATTGCCTCGCTAATTTCTTTTATTGCGGATTCCATAAGCAAGGAATTATCTATTTTGATCTCAGCATCACTTTTCTGTGCGGCCATCAAAGGATCTATCTTTAAGTTTAACCGAGTTACCTCATTAGCAAAACTAGAATTACCCAAGAGATTTAGTGTAGTAGCCAAAATTCCAAGCTCTTCGGGCGAGAATATTGGTTTTAGAGAGAAACGATCAGGAGATATTCGATATCCAACCTCATCTTCAAATAGTGGATCGTTATTGACAAGATCAATTTCAATGCCTAATGCGCGAAGTTCATCTTTATCTCTCTCGAACATTCGCTCCATAGTCTCCGGACTTCCTGAATATCCAGCCACTTTGCGAAAGATTTCACTTTTGGTCATATAACGCTTTGCGCCCAAGAGCGCCATGGTGAGATTGATCAAACGCTCTGTCTTTGCAGATGACATGGAGAGAGATTAGCGCCCAAGACAGGATAAGGTGACCCCATGAAGAAAACAGTTCGCTTTTTTATCTCTCTATTTTTGCTCTCTGTTCTAACAGCTTGCACAACAGACGGTGGCGCTCCCTCAAGCGAACCACAGGGACAGAGCTCGAATAGCAATCTTCCAGTAGTGACAGATAATGCTGGTGATGCACCTCAGATTTCCGCTCCAAGTGGCAATCCCCCATCAAATTTGGTTACCGAAGATGTAATAGTAGGAACTGGTGCAACTGCTGTTGCAGAATCCACCGTAACTGTTCATTACACCCTGATGTCATGGTCAAAAGGTGAGGTTCTGGAAAGTTCCTGGAATAGCGGCCCTGCAACATTTCCACTTAACCAAGTAATTCTTGGTTGGCAGCAAGGTGTACCAGGTATGAAAGAAGGCGGAAGAAGATTGCTAGTTATTCCACCAGATTTGGCTTACGGAGAATCTGGAGCGGGTTCGGTCGGACCAAACGAGACTCTAATTTTCGTTGTTGATCTGATCAGCATTCAATAGC
>CAZCQR010000103.1:0-2649 GCA_964500885.1 uncultured Clavibacter sp. | reverse complement strand
GCTATTGAATGCTGATCAGATCAACAACGAAAATTAGAGTCTCGTTTGGTCCGACTGAACCAGCTCCGGATTCACCGTAGGCTAAATCTGGTGGAATGACTAGCAATCTTCTACCGCCCTCTTTCATACCAGGAACGCCTTGCTGCCAGCCAATAATTACTTGATTGAGAGGAAATGTTGCAGGGCCACTACTCCAAGAACTTTCTAGAATCTCACCCTTTGACCATGACATCAACGTGTAATGAACTGTTACAGTAGATTCGGCAACAGCGGTTGCGCCGCTACCTACTATCACGTCTTCTGCGACCAAATTTGCTGGTGGATTACCACTCGGAGCAGAAATCTGTGGCGCATCACCAGCGTTATCGCTTACAACTGGAAGATTGCTATTTGAGCTCTCTCCTTGTGGTTCGCTCGAAGGAGCGCCTCCATCAGTTGTACAAGCCACTAGATTCGAGACCAAGAATAGAGAGATTAATAAGAGAACTGTCTTCTTCATGGGGTCACCTTATCCTGTCTTGGGCGCTAATCTCTCTCCATGTCATCTGCAAAGACAGAGCGTTTAATCAATCTGACTATGGCACTTTTGGGCGCCAAGCGCTATATGACCAAAACTGAAATTTTTCGCAAGGTGGCTGGATATTCTGGAAGTGCAGAGACGATGGAGCGCATGTTTGAAAGAGATAAGGATGAGCTCCGTTCCTTAGGTATTGAAATTGATCTTGTCAATAACGATCCACTATTTGAAGACGAAGTTGGCTACCGAATATCTCCTGATCGGTTCTCTCTGAAACCGGTCTTTTCTCCAGAAGAGCTTGGAATTTTAGCTACGGCGCTAAATCTCATGAGCAATTCCAGTTTTGCCGAAGACGTAACTCGCTTAAACCTTAAAATAGATCCCTTGATCGCATCTCACGAAAACGAAATAAATATCAACGTAAACAATTCATTACTGCATAGCTCTGAGTTGAAAGTGATCAGCGAAGCGATTTCAACTCGCACCGAATTACAATTCGATTACAAAAAGAGGTTGGATGTTAATCCCGAAAAGCGTTCAGTTTGCCCCATGGGACTTAGCGCCTGGCGAGGGGAATGGTATTTAGTTGGTTTTGATAAAGACCGTGATGACATTCGCGTCTATAAACTTTCTCGAATATCAAGCGAAATCAATCTAATTGGCAAAAAGGGATCTTTTGAAATAGACCGAGATTTCAATGTTCGCGATCATGTAATCATGTACACGGCTTCGCAATATCCGGTAACGTTGCAGGTACGTAGATTCACTGGCTATTCTCTAAGAGAGCGCGCCCAGCGCGTTGAATCAATTAACGACGATTTTGATCTCGTAACAATTGACTTCTTGGATGAAGACGATGCGCTGAAATCCATTCTCTGGTTTGGTGACGATATTGTTGTTTTGGAACCTGAGGATCTTAAATCGAAAGTTATTAACGCTCTAAAGAGAATAGTTGGCGCGCATGAGTGAAACAGCGTCAGAGCGCGCTTTACGTTTGCTAGATATGGTCCCGTTTTTGAATGCGCATCCCGGTATTTCTATTAAGGAACTTGCTTCCGCATTCAAAATCTCGACCAACCAATTAATCGCTGACTTGAACTTGCTCTTTCTATGTGGCCTTCCTGGTTACACGCCGTTAGAGCTAATCGATCTATCTTTTGACGATGGTTATGTAGTAGTTAAAGAACCTCAAAATTTAGCCGATCCGCGCAACTTAACTGATAGAGAACTTCTCTATTTGTTGATCGGGTTATCTTCTTTAGAGTCAGAACTAAGCGGGGAGAAACTGGAGAAGGTAAAGGAGTTACGTGCCAAACTCCGAATTTCCACAAAGTCCAGTATTCCCTTGGGTGTGGTAGATGCAAGCGGCTCAAGGAGCGATCTGGTAACGCTTCTACCCGTAATCCGAGAAAGTTTAGAGAAACGAAAGAAGATTCGTATTGAGTACAGAAGCAGAAGTCGCGATTCGATATCTGAACGTGAATTAAGTCCATATCGAATTTTGGAAGAGAACGGGAATTTCTATCTAGAGGCTTATTCGCATGACGTAAATGAATTTCGAACATTCAACTTGCAAAACGTTAATCGAGCCAGAATCCTCGAAGAAGATTGTGTTGAGATTGACGAAGTGAAAGCTGCGAAGAGCGAGAAAGTTCAATTTAGATTAGACTCTGATTCAATATTTCACCTTGAGAATTCAGCAAAAATTACAAAGACTGGCTCCGCCTTCGAGATCGATGTTTTCCAGCGCGAATGGATAGTTCGCAACGTTTTGCGTGATGGGGGAGCAATGACTATTACAGCACCCGTAGAGCTTCGATCAGATGTTAGAAATCTTGCAAACTCCGCACTTGAGAATTATCAGAAATAACCCAGGAAGAGGTCGTGATAGCGTTGGGCATTGCCCATGAGGGCTATCTGGAAAGGCGATGGCATGTTCGGACTTAGAGAACCATCACATTGGCTACTACTTATTCTTGTAGTAGTAATTCTATTTGGCGCGAAGCGATTACCAGACTCGGCGAGAGCGCTTGGCCGATCTCTCCGTATTTTCAAGAGCGAAGTAAAAGAACTGAATAAAGAAGAGAAGAAAAAAGAGGACGAAGGCCAGTAAACGTCTCATCTCTTTATTG
>CAZCQR010000102.1:0-2665 GCA_964500885.1 uncultured Clavibacter sp. | reverse complement strand
GCCATAAGGATTATCTTCAACGACAAAAATCTTCTCTTCTCTACAAATATCAAGAATTTCAGCACGTCGCTCACTTGGCATCGTTACACCAGTTGGATTTTGATAATTAGGAATTAAATATAAGAACTTAATTCGCAATCCCTGATAACGGAGGGTTTTGATGGCATTACGAAGCGCTTCTGGCGATAACCCTGATTGATCCATCTCCACATGGACAACTCGGGCTTCATATTGAGCAAAAGTGCCAAGGGCTCCGACATAAGAAGGAGCTTCAACTAAAACGACATCGCCTGGATCTATAAAGATGCGGGAGATTAAATCGAGGGCTTGCTGCGAACCGGTTGTAACCAAGATGTCATCTGGATTAGCTCTGATTCCCTCCAGAGCCATCACATCGCAGATCTGTTCGCGAAGTTTGGGATGGCCTTGGCCGCTTCCATATTGCAGCGCCTCTTGGCCATTTTCAGAAATTAACTTTTCAACAAGGGATGCCATAACTCCCATTGGAATTGCAGAGAGATTTGGCATGCCACCAGCCAGCGAAACAATTTCCGGTCTTGATGCAACAGCAAAAAGTGAGCGAATCTCACTTGGTTTCATATGAGCGGCGCGATGTGCAAAGCGCTCCTGCAGATTCTCCGGTTCGTGGGTCCGGTATCTATCTACATCTGACATTTGTGAATTCTAATTGATAGTTAATTAATTACGAATTCCCGCACGGCGCAGATCCTCAATCCGCAAGGTGCCGGTCTTTGCATCTTCTTCCGCTGATAAGAAAAGGCGCTGAATTGCAATTACTAAACCTTCTGCAACTGTGTCACGGAAATTTCCATCTGCAAGGCGTGCCGAATCCTTGGGACTTGTTATATAGCCAAGCTCAAGGCGAATCGTTGGCGCTTTTGTAAGGCGGAGCAGATCCCAAGTTTTTGCATGGGTGCGATTATTTGCAAGATCGGTACGCGCAGAAATTTCACGTTGTGCCAAAGTAGCGAAGCGCTCGCCCACTAATGAGTGAATTCCATGTTGATCGCTGCCATAAAAGAAAGTTGCAAGGCCATTTGCCTTCTCATTTTTGTAATTATCAATTCCAATTGAAATTACTAAATCGGCATCGGTGCCATTAATAAAGTTGATTCGCTCGCTCTCAGTTGGCGCGCTTGTTGCGCCACGAGTTAAATAGACGGTAACACCAAGAGCAATTAATCGCCCTTCAATTTTCTGTGCGATATCAAAGGTTAAATCAGAGATTTCCGGACGTGGACTTGGATCTACAACAATGACTTTATCGGCAAGAGCTGGACCACGTTTTACTCTATCTGCTTGGGCGCGTAATTCAGTTGGCGCGCCACCTGTAACAGTGCGCATTAGGCGCATCAATGAAATAACAGTATTTGGCCCACAGATTCCATCAGCTTCACTACCAACCGATTTTTGAAATTCAATGATTGCAGCTTCAGTCTTTGCGCCAAAAATTCCATCGACTCTGCCGGGATTAAATCCCATATCAATTAACCGGGATTGCAATGTGGCTACATCATCACCACGCATATTTGGTTGTTGTAATCGCAGTGAACGATCACCTAACTTCCAACGCGCTTCCTCTAATACTTTTTCAGTCTGAGCATCAACAATTCCAGAGATTGATAAACCTCTATCTTGTTGAAAGCCACGCACCGCAGCTTCAACTGAGTTATCAAAAGAATCAGTAGGAGCCGGTAAATAACCAAGGCGATGGAGGGTGTTGGTAACTGCTGTTACAACATCCCCGCGATCACCGGGCTGGAGCATTAGTTCAGGAATTCAGCTAAATCTCGAACTAGCGCCGGTTTTGGCTTTGCGCCAACAATGCTCTTTACCACTTGGCCACCAACAAAGACATTCATAGTTGGGATTGAGCTGATGCCGTACTTCATCGCAACTGAACCTTCTTCATCAGTATTTAATTTAACGATCTTGATCTTGCCGGCATATTCATTTGAAATCTCTTCCAAGATTGGCGCAACTGCGCGGCATGGGCCACACCATTCTGCCCAGAAATCAACGATTACTGGTGTTGTGCTCTTTAGAACAACATCATTAAATGTTGCTGCAGTTACTTTTTCGGTTGCCATCTCTTCTCCTTATTTTCTCTTTAGTGTCCAGAAAGGAATCTTTCCGCATCTAGGGCGGCTTGGCACCCTGATCCGGCAGCGGTAATTGCTTGGCGATATGTGTGATCTACAAGATCGCCGCAGGCAAATACGCCCTTGAGGTTGGTTTTTGTTGAGCGACCTTCAACTTCGACATATCCCTCGCCATTTAATTTAACCTCAGATTTAACGAGTTCGCTTCTTGGCAGGTGACCGATTGCAATAAAGAGGCCAGTAAATTCTCTCGTGCTCTCTTCGCCAGTTACTAAATTCTTAAGTTTTAGGCCAGTAACTTTATCTTGACCTAAGACATCGAGAACCGCGGTATTAAATACAAATTCAATCTTTGGATTTTTCTGTGCGCGCTCTGCCATAATTTTTGAAGCGCGTAATGAATCACGGCGATGAATAACAACAACTTTTGAAGCGAATTTTGTTAAGAAGTTTGCTTCTTCCATAGCAGAATCGCCACCGCCAACAACTGCGATTACTTGTTCTCTAAAGAAAAATCCATCACAGGTTGCACACCAAGAAAC
>CAZCQR010000101.1:0-2668 GCA_964500885.1 uncultured Clavibacter sp. | reverse complement strand
CCAGCTCGAACCATCGCACTTGCTTGAATCGATTTCACTGCAGATCTTGGATAAATCAACGAATCTAAATCGCCAATTTCTAACCGCGCCTTACCAGAATTATCAATTACTAATAGATGACCGCAGTGAACTGATTCGACCATTCCATTTCGACTTACCTCAAGTAAGACTGGACCTGGATTCATTTAAGAAACTCTTGGCAGCGTTGACCAGATATGTGCCTGTAATTTATTTGTGCCATATGCCATGTCATAAGCGAAGAAGAGTTCACCTTCAACTAATCCATATAAACGTTGTCCCTCAGTAACGCTCTTTGCAGTTGGTGCGGCATAACCTTGATCCATTACCAACTGAATCTTTGGTCCATCAAATCTTCCGACCCAACCTTCTGCAATACCTGTTGAATGCGCAAGGACAACTTCTAGTTGATTATCAGGTTTGATCCGCCAGAATCCGGTTTCGGATGCAGCAGTTTTAATAATTTCATTATTGTCATCAATTAACCAAGAGCGAGAGAAGTAAGTTAAAAATGGCCGGCCATCGTGGCTAAAAGTTATTTCTTGGGCGAATTGAAATGAAGCTGAACCGGGATAATCACCATGGCCTTTGCCGCGCCAGGTTCCGACCATCCAAGCAAGTGGATTTAAATCAGGATGCAGCCCCTCTGGAATTTGAAATGCCACTAGTTGCCTCTCTTCAATTTACGCCACTGTCTCGCTGCAAACCCTAGCAACGCCAATCCAAAAAGTGCGGTGGCGATAATCAAAAGTACCGTTGTAATAATCTCCATCTATTCCACCGGCACCAGAATCTCTTGGGTAGCTGAGATTCCATCAATTAATAACGTGGCATCAGGTGAAGTCATCCGTTTAATCATTGCAAGCGCAATCGGCCCCAACTCATGATGGCGGGCCACAGTCCCGATAAAACCAATCTCTTTGCCATTTAACATAACTGGAGAACCAGTCTTTGGTAGATCAACTGAGCTGCCATCTAAGTGCAATAAAACTAATCTGCGTGGTGGATGGCCTAAATTAAATACTTTGGCCACTGTCTCTTGGCCGCGATAGCAACCTTTTGCCATATGAACTGATTTATTTAGCGCGCCAATCTCATTAGGAATTGTCTTGTGATCGGTATCCAATCCAAGACGTGCTCGACCTTGTGATACTCGCTCGGCTTCCAACGCCCAGATCCCTACTTGAAGATTTGCACTATTAAATGCATCAATTGTTGCTGCAAGTTCAGAACGCGGCACCAACGCAAATGGTCCGCCCAGCTCATCACTCTTTCCAGGTGCGCGCAAAATCGCATACTCCGATGAAACATCTTTCACTGAAACTCGAAGCATAAATTTCATCTTCTCTAAGTAATCAATTAAAGAATCCCGCTTCGCTACATCTAAATGTAGGAAAGTTGTGATTCCATCATCAACTAAAAAGAATTGCTGTTCGATATGTCCTTGCGGATCTAAAATCAGCGCTTCGCGCCACTGGCCAGCTGGCAAATTCTCAAGATGTTGTGTCGTTAAGGAATGTAACCAGGTAAGTCGATCTTCACCGCTAATTGCAATTACTGTGCGGTGCGATAAATCTGCCCAAGCAGTCCCTGCTTCTAGTGCGCGTTGCTCTTTAGCAACTTCTCCGAAATGCCAGATCGCGCCTTTATCTAGCCCATCTTCGACATAGACGGCGGTCATTTCTTCTGACAAGCCTCGCAAGTTCCATAAATCGCAAAGTGGGTGACATCTGTCTTAAATCCATAATCATCTACTAAGGAATTAACAAAAGGTGCTGCTACTTCGATTGGCGCATCGCCAACCGAACCGCATTTGCCACAGACTAAATGGAGATGGGTCATCTCTTCAGCTGCGTGATAAGTCGCACCGCCATGGCCAAGATGGGTATGTTGAACTAAGCCAACATTTTCTAACGTCTCTAGATTTCGATAAACCGTTGAAAGATTAATTCCTGGATGAGTTTTCTTTACTTGCTCGGCAACTTCTTCTGGGGTGGCATGGCCAAGCTGACGAACTGCATTAAGGACAAGTTCGCGTTGTGGAGTTAGGCGCAAGCCCTTCTCGCGTAATTCATGTTTCTCTGCCACCTGCTAAGTCTAGAGGCTTGGCAGGTTATATGAATCTTCCTTATCTTTACGCGAAGCAATCGCCGCCTTTGCGCGGGCAATCAGTAGATAAACCTCGCAGCCAAGGCAGAAATTAAAAGCTGCATTCAAAAATGCTGCCGCCAAGGCAAATCCGACAACGATCATTCCAACTGTCGATAGTCCCAAGTCATAAAGAATCGTTGCTGTGATTGCAAATAAGAAGCCAACCAGTTGTGCAAATTGTGGTGGGCGCACATCTTCAGTTGGAACTTCGCCGCGAAGTCTTGGACGAATCACTTTGGAGTAAATAAATGCATAAGGCGAAGTCTTTAAACCAAAGAATGCACCGAGTGCAAAGACTGCAAGTTGCCAATGTAGTAAGAACAAATACTCAGTCGCCAAAAATGCAGTTAAAACAATTGTTGTAATGACCGCGCCAAATCGTGGTCCGCGCGCATCAATTAATTGCAGATCGGTTGTCTTAAAAGAAAGTACATTGGTAATTGACATTGGCGCAGAATAACTAAGGTCAAGCAATCACGCGAGTTGCAAATAATTTGCA
>CAZCQR010000100.1:0-2709 GCA_964500885.1 uncultured Clavibacter sp. | reverse complement strand
GGTCAACCTCATTAGCAGTGAGGCGCACTAGACCGGGCTATGCGACGTCTCCAGTGAGTCGGAATTCTACATTGGTTAGGAAGTAGAAAAGTAAGCCTAGATAATCCTTAAAGGCCGGCACGCTGACGAATCAATCTCCAAATTCCAATTAAAAGAAGAAATGCACTTGAAACCATCAAAGATTTAAGAATAACCGTTCGTGGAATAGATCCATTAAAAATATGGGCGGTTGGAATTATGCCAATCACTTTTGCTACTTTTTTGGAGATAATTCCAATCTGCCAGCCATCTTTTACTGGGTTTGCATCACCTTTTGTCTCGATGATTATGTTTTCATTGAGATTATTCCGATTGATTACGCGATGCGCAACTTTCGTGAGCTTATTGTCTGGATGCGGGAATACCAAAATATCGCCCACTGCAATACTTTGAGAGTTGATGGTTCGCGTTACTAGAGTATCTCCAGCTTTTATCGCCGGAACCATACTTTTGGTATCTGTAGTAGCAAAACTAATCTGGAGATAAATAGCCGAGATGGCAAGAGCGATTGAACTTAGTGCTAAAACAACTAAGGTTGTATCAAGAATTTTTCCTAGTATCTTCATGAATTTGAAATAATTCCATTCCGTACTGCGTTTCTTGAAACTGAAACTGACACTTCTGTTAAATATTGATTTTTGATGTTTGGCTTCGTTAGTGCCTGCAAGCGTAATTCTGAACCGGTTCCAAGAGAAATGTTTGTTAAAGCAAAGGTGAGATCGGCAGAATTCCCAATTAACAATGGTGAACCAGAGCATGTATTTATAACAGTGTTCCAAATCCCATTTTGACAGAGCGTGAATGAAACATCATTTGGTCTTCCACTGCCACTGATAAGAGTTTGAATGACAGAAACCGAAAATTGATTTACCGCCATTGTTCCATTATTGATAATTGAGAAGTAGCTATATGCAGTTCCGCTATTTACTGTCCAAGTCAAAGAGAGTGGTGCCCCGCCAGACCCTTGACTTGTATTGACAGCTATCACTGACCACTTAGCAGTAGTCACCGTAAGGCTTTTCATTGCTAATCCTGTTGCGCCTGCAAAGGCAGGAACCAAGGATTGTGAAAGCAGAACTATCGAAATCAGCAACTTGAGACTCTTCATTTGGCAAAGTGAGAGGGCGAACCCTCTCACTTTATTCTCCTTATCAACTATTGGTTGTTGCGGCTACTCGCTGTGCCAAATCAAAGGTGTAAGTAATGTCGATACTTCCTCCTTGAACGGTGTTAGCAGGGAGAGTCCCATTAACGGTCGTTTCGTTCTGATTCGGTAACTGCAATTTCATCTGCAGGTATCGATTAGCTCCAGCATTAAGTGAGCTGGAAGTTAGATTTACTGCAGATGCCAAAGATCCAAGAGTTGTCGCCGTAATTTCTGAACTTTGGGTTCCGCTACAAGTTCCGGTGCTTGTATCCCAAGCAACGCTGCAACTTGTTACAGTTAATTTCAAAGCCTGGTTTGAAGATCCACCAACGCCATCTGAAATTAAGGTTGCGGTTCCACTTTGTGAAGTTTTCAGCGATAGGCCAATTCCATCTAAGGTTCCTGAATTGGTTAAAGTCACATATCGATTAACTACATCACCTGGGGCAAGGTTAGTGATGCTCTGCCCAAAACCATTTCCTGAGTTAGCAAGATCTAACTTTAAAGTGCCAGCGTTAGTGTTTTGTGCAACTGTATTAAATGCTGTTGCATTTAATGATGCTAAGACATTTTGCCCTGCAATTCCTGCAATTGAAAGAACTATCGCGGCGCCAGCTAGTGCTCGCCACGGACTCTTCTTTTTCTTTTCCCCAATCATTGTTCCTACTTTCTTCTATCGCACTCAAAGTTTGAATACGAGAGACGAAGAATGATTCAGTCGAAAAGATTTACATTCTCAGCACAGTCACATCGGGGTCAAAAAGCAAATATGTTTTACTTGCTTCACACCAAACGTGAGAGTAGTCTGCGATTATGACTTTCGATAAAGGCAAGCCAAAGCGCTCTGATTACCGTAACCATGATCTCCCAACTCCAGAGGGATTAAAAAAATTCATGGAGACAGGCTGGGCGCCAACACCGCTTGCTGGTTTGAAAAAGAGTCCCGCAACTCCCTATGCAGTTGCTCGCCGAGAAAAATTGTCGAAAGCTTTTCCAGGAAAACGTCTCGTAGTTCCAGCCGGAACATTTAAAGTAAGAAGTAACGACACTGATTATCGATTCCGCCCACACTCTGCATTTTCTTGGCTTACTGGAATTAATGGTGAAGATGCCGTTCCTGATTCTGTTTTGGTACTAGAACCAAACGGTTCCGGACACGAATCATTACTTTTCATTCATCCAAGGTCACCTCGAGAAGCAAGTGAAGAGTTCTACCGCAATCCGAAACATGGTGAGTTTTGGATTGGTCGCAGAATGACCATTGAAGAAACTGAATTTGCCTACGATATAAAGGTCAAACATTTAGATTCCCTTGATGAATTTCTATCAAGGAAGATGGATTCATTAACTTTGCGAGATCAAGATGCTTTTGTCGATGCATTGGTTGATGAAAATTCCGCAGATAAAGATTTCGTGGTCTGGCTATCTGAGGCCCGTCTAATTAAAGATAAATTTGAGATTGATGAGATGCAGAAGGCTATTGATTCGACTCATCGTGGATTTGAAGACATGATCCGAGCAAT
>CAZCQR010000099.1:0-2956 GCA_964500885.1 uncultured Clavibacter sp. | reverse complement strand
TGGAATCGAACCTTGGCGCTAAATCTTTCTACCGCATTTTTGACTTTGCGTGAAGGCGTTAAGTTACTTAAGAAAAGTGGCGGCTCAATTACTTTAACTGGATCGGTACTTGCAACATCTCCGGTGCAAGAACATTTCACTACCCATGCATATGCAACAAGTAAGGCAGCGCTCGAGGGAATGGTTCGAGTAACTGCAACTTCATATCTATCAGAGAAGATTCGAATCAATGCCGTTGCGCCCGGATTAGTTGATACTCCGATGGCAAAGCGAGCTGGCGAAGATCCAGTAATTCAGAAATTTACTGCGCAGAAACAACCACTCGCCGGTGGCCAATTACCTGCAACTGCACTTACCTCGGCATATCTTTACCTCATCGATAACCAATATGTAACTGGTGAGGTGCTTACCGTCGATGGCGGTTGGCGTTCAATGGCGAACTAGTTCAGAGAAGAAAGAGAAAAATGGCACATCCAAAGTACTCCAAGGTAAAGATTGCAAAGACAATTGATCATTCTTTACTAAAGCCTGAGATGACCCGTGATGAAGTTCGCCAAGGTTGTGAAATTGCAAAAAAGTATGACGTTGCATCGGTCTGCTGCAAGCCAAGTGATGTTGCATTCTGCGCCGAGATTCTCAAAGGCACAGATGTTGAAGTTGGAACAGTAGTTGGCTTCCCGCATGGATCAAGCACGACAGATACAAAGGTATTTGAAACGAAGAATGCGATTGCAAATGGCGCCACCGAGATTGATATGGTTTTAAATATTGGTCAATTAAAATCTGGTCTTTACGATGCAGTAAAAGCAGATATCGCAGCAGTAGTTGCAGCTGCTGGCGGGAAAATGGTCAAAGTAATTTTGGAGAATGCTTATTTAACCGATGAAGAAAAGATCACGGCATGCAAACTCTGTGAAGCAGCCGGTGCGCATTATGTAAAGACTTCTTCTGGATATGCCCCGACTGGTGCAACAGTTGCGGATGTGAAGTTGATGCGCGCTGCAGTTTCTCCTGCGGTAAAAGTAAAGAGCGCTGGTGGAGTCCGTACTTTAGATGCGTTAATCGAGATGTTAGATGCCGGAGTAGAAAGATCCGGCGCGACAACAACTAGTACTATGCTCGATGAATATACAGAGAGGTTTGGCGATTAGTTGAAGCGTTTTCTTGGAATTGATCTTGGCGGCACAAATATTAAATTTGCGCTTGTCGAAATTGATGGCGAGAAAATTCGCGAGTTAACGAAAGATCAGATTTCTACTGAGGCAAAACATGGTCCAGATCATGTAACAAAGCGAATCGCGGATTTAATTATTGAACAAGATAAGAAAACTGCGCTCGATGGCGTTGCCGTTGCGGTTCCTGGAATCTTTAATCACGATACCGGCGCAATCTTGCTCTTCCCTAATTTGCCAGGAAACTGGGAGAACTATCCCTTCGCCCAAGAGATTAAGAAACAAACCGGAAAAAGCATTGCTTTAATAAATGATGCGCGCGCTTTCTGCTTAGCCGAATCAACACTTGGCGCCGGACGTGGCCATCGCTTTGTTGCCTGCATAGTTATGGGAACAGGTGTTGGTGGCGGACTTGTTATTGATGGAAAAGTTCACGGCGGTGCCACAAAAGGCGCAGGTGAAATTGCCCATCAAGTTGTTGCGCCAGATGGTCCAGTCTGTGGTTGTGGCACACGCGGTTGTGTTGAAGCGCTAACTTCATCAGCAGCAATCTCTGCGATGGCAGGAACTGCAACTCCAGAAGAAGCATTTGAACGAGCAAAAGCGGGCGATCAAAAGGCAATTGATGCTTTTAAATCTGCCGGTAAATGGTTAGGAATCGCGCTGGCAAATGTAAATGCGGTTTTCTCGCCAGAAGTATTTGTTGTTGGTGGCGGCGTCGCGCAAGCCGGTGATTTAGTTCTCGACTTTATCCGCGCTGAACTCCACGAACGAAATCATTTATGGCCAAACTCAGCCTTTAAAGTTGTCCCTGCTCAACTAAGTTTCTTTGCCGGGGCAACTGGAGCTGCGCTAAAAGCAGCGGAGGCTGCCGGCACACAGTTAAGTTTTACATCAATCACATAGCGATTAGATGCATAAGCAGTTTCGGTAAATTCAATTACCTCTCCTCTAGCATCTGAAATAACTCTAGTTTCAACAAGTAGCGGAGTTCCGGTTGGAATATCTAATAACTTAGATTCACTTCTATCTGCAACACGTGCTTGTAACCAGCAATTTGCATGTAGCGGTCCATAACCAATCTCGCGCATCTTTTCATGCAGCGAACCATTGACCAGATCTGCCCGTAAGACATCTTTACATTCTGGAATTAGCGCGACTCGTTCAATACTTAGTGGAATATCATCAGCTAAACGAATCCTGCGAATAACGACTACTTTGCCCTTACCTTTTAATTTCAGCGCTTCGCGATCACGTGCACTAGCTATCTCTAGCCCAGCCGATAACATCACTGAAGATGGTTCTTTGCCGCGACGTCTCATATCTTCAGTAAATGAAAAGAGAACACCTTCGGTACGGTGAATTGGTTTATTTGCAATAAAAGTTCCGGCGCCACGACGACGATCGACTAACCCCTCGCGAAGGAGATTCATGATCGCCTGCCGGGCGGTCATACGACTTACTTTGAAGCGGGCGGCTACCTCAACTTCAGAGGGGATTAATTTGCCGGGTTCGCCTTCTTCGATAAGAGCACGCAGCCACGACTCAATTTCGCGGTATCTCGGACCTTGATTTCTCATCCGGCTGCGACTACCTTCTCTTAAGTCGTCTATACATTTAGGTTTACTCCTAGGGGGAATGATGTCGGTTGCAGGTTCATCACCACTTGCTGGTCGATGGACCGCAGCCGCTCACCAATTACTAGAGCGTCTTCTAGATGAACAAGGTAATGCCATTTCTAAAGCGGCGCAATGGTGTTTTGAAAGTATTTCTAACGATGGCGT
>CAZCQR010000098.1:0-3027 GCA_964500885.1 uncultured Clavibacter sp. | reverse complement strand
TGGCATGGGATGATTCTCGCATGAGAGAACAGAATTTGGGTCAGGGAGTTGCAGGTTCATTGACGATGATTCTGCTAACTGTGGCATGTGTAATCCTTTTCCGAAGTTTCTATAAGCGATATAAGCGCATGGAAGAACGTCGGATTCAAGATGAGCAGAAGTAAAAACTTAGCTAACTTTGCAGTAAACGCAATCGCAGTTATTTCTCTAGTTATTATTTTTATATCGCTTGGCCTCTGGCAGTTAGATCGAGCAGCACAAGTTAGGGAGCTACAGAAGCCTTATGTAGAAAAGCCGATTGTGGAATTAGCGAAAGTCACTAAGCCAAATCGCAACCTCGATGGTGACTCAGTCAATCGAATAGTTAAGTTTTCAGGAACTTATGTAACTCAATATTTTGCTCCTAGTCAGGTGGATAATAAAGAGGTTGAATCAACTTGGAGTCTCGGTTTGATGGAAGTTGATGGCGGCGGATACTTACTAGTTGTACGAAGCTACGAGTTATCTGAATTACCAAGAGGCGATATCTCGGTAACGGGTCGTTTACTTCATCGACAATTTGATGATGTAGCACCTGCGGCTGAAATCTCTCGAGGCGAGTTAAGAAGAATTGATCCATCATTAGTGGTAGCTCAGTTTGATGGAGATTATTACGATGGTTTTGTAGTTGCACAGCGTGAAGAGGTAACTGGTCGTGAGATTCTAGTTAATCGAGTAAAACTCGACCCAGCCCAATCAACTATTCCGGGTTATTACTGGCAACATATTGCTTATGTCGTTATTTGGTGGCTAATGGCACTAGTAGTACTTTTCCTACCGATATATTCAAGGTTTCGAGAGAGGAAGCCATGAAGGGCGTTGTACTTAGATTTCGAGTCATGGCGATGTTAGCTGGCGTAATGTCATTGCTTCTCTGGTTTGTCGAATTACCCGTTGTCTACCTTCTGGATAATCCGGATTTAGCTGAAAAAGTAAAGTGGATTCCCTTTGTTCATGGCTATGTTTATGCCTTCTATGTACTTACAGCAATTCATTTCACCGCAAAGGCGAGATTCACAGTGCGCCAGATGATTCTCTTTATCTTGGCTGGAACGCTTCCGGTACTTTCATTTATCGCGGAACGAAGAGTGGCTCGTACTTATAAAGGGCTGTAAAGGTTGCAAAAGTAGTAATGAAGAATTTGATTAAATCGCTGGTCTATCCGATTTATGAAAAACGTCTACTTGCTCGTTTAGATTTACAGAATACGCCCCATCATGTTGGTGTAATTCTCGACGGTAACCGTAGATGGTCCAAGGAAAATCCATCGCCAAGTGGTGATACTTCATCAAGGCGAGGACATCGAGCCGGTGGCGAGAAGATTCTGGAACTTCTAGATTGGTGTGAAGCGACTCAGATAAAAGTTGTCACACTTTGGCTCTTATCTAGTGATAACTTTAAACGAGATTCAGCAGAGCTAGATTCCCTCTATCAGATCATTACTGAGACAGTTGAAAAGTTACGATCAACTGGTCGATGGCGAATCAAACCAATGGGTTCCTTTGAGTTGTTGCCGCCAGATCTAAGAGAATCGTTAAAAGATGTAGAGGAAGCAACGGCCGGAAATAAGGATGGCATTATCGTAAATGTTGCAATTGGTTACGGTGGAAGACTCGAGATTGTCGATGCCGTTAAGAGATATATTGCAGATGCCGCGCAAATCGGAAAGAGTGCAACTGAAATTAGCGAAGCTATCTCTGCGGAAAAAATTGATCAATTTCTTTATACAGCAGGGCTACCTGATCCCGAATTGGTTATTAGAACATCAGGCGAACAGAGACTTGGTGGTTTTTTACTCTGGCAGAGCCATCAATCCGAGTTCTATTTCTGCGAGGCGTACTGGCCAGATTTTAGAAAAGTTGATTTCCTAAGAGCGCTCCGTTCTTATGCAATGCGTGAGCGTCGATTGGGTCGGTAAAAAACCTCAACCTTCACTTGAGCGTGTCGCTAGTTTCATACCTCGCCAGGATTTACCGTTCATTCCCTAGCGGTAAAACAACTAAATATAAGCAGGAAAGTTCCGAGAAAATTAGGAGCGCAATTGGCCCGACGCAGTGCAGGTGAATTGAAAACCTATGTACTAGATACCAGCGTCCTCCTGGCCGACCCGACCGCCATCTTCAGATTCGAAGAGCATGAAGTAATAATCCCAATAGCGGTAATTGGTGAATTAGAGAGTAAACGAGATCATCCCGAACTTGGTTATTTTGCACGTGCTGCGCTACGGGCTCTTGATGATTTAAGAGTTGAACATGGCAGATTAGATCAACCGATAAAGATTAATGCTGCAGGCGGAAAGCTATCAGTCGAGCTAAACCATACTGATACAACTTCACTTCCACATGGGTTTCTAAGAGATGGAACAAATGATTCAAGAATTTTGGCTATCGCTCGAAATCTTGCCGGTGACGGTAAGAGCGTTGTCTTAGTAACTAAAGATTTACCGCTCCGAGTTAAGGCATCTTCAGTTGGTATTGATGCTGAGGAATATCGCGCAGAGCTTGTTCCCAATAGCGGTTGGACCGGAATGGTCGAAGAGAATGTCGGCGGTAAATTAATCGACGCTCTCTATGCAGGTGAGAAAGTTATTGAGCCATTTACAAAAGATTTGCCATGTCATACGGGCGTAGTTCTACATTCAGAAAAGGGAAGCGCCTTAGCAAGAGTTACAGCTGATAAATCTCTACTCTTAGTTCGCGGCGACCGTACCGCTTTTGGAATTCATGGTAGATCTGCCGAACAACGAATTGCACTTGATCTACTTCTTGATAATGAGATTGGAATTGTTTCACTCGGCGGCCGAGCCGGAACTGGTAAATCTGCGCTAGCTCTCTGTGCGGGTCTTGAAGCAGTCATGGAGCGACGCTTACATAAGAAAGTAGTTGTCTTCAGGCCGCTCTATCCAGTTGGTGGCCAAGAGTTGGGCTACCTTCCAGGAACCGAGGGCGAGAAGATGTCGCCTTGGGCGCAAGCAGTCTTTGACACTCT
>CAZCQR010000097.1:0-3028 GCA_964500885.1 uncultured Clavibacter sp. | reverse complement strand
TTAACACCAAGAAAGGTTATCTAGAAAATGAAAGAGGCCCGGTCTCCCGGGCCTCTTTCTTGATCAGCTTATGCTGTCTTTACTTCTGGTAGAACTTAAGCAGTGCTGCACCGTAAGTTGGATCGTAAGTCAATCCACCTACAGCTGCAGTTGCCTTCTTTACTGTGCCAGCTGCAGGAAGTTTTCCTGAACGAGCAGAGCTATCTAGCATCTTGGCAATGGACAAGATCTGGCTAGTTGTCGCATTGCAGTGGCCAGTTCCATTTGTTCCACTCTGAGTTACAACGCCAGTGGCGCTGAACTTGGTGTAGGAATCAGCTGGAATTTGCCAAAGTGCAAGAAGGTTCTTGCTCTTCTTCTTTGCAGCTTTATCAATTAGCCATTGGAGATTGCCGGCTGGAGTGATGTTATCTGCAACAGCGGCTACGCCGATTGTTGGCACATTGAACTTTCCTTTATGCGAGAGCAAGAAGCGCATCTTTGTTACAGCTGCGGAGTTTGCCTTTGCTCTTGGGAATGCTCCGAGATAAGCAAGCATGCCTTGGGTTGCATCAAGACCTGATAGCGCTGAACCATATTCAAATAATCCATCGCCTAATTGATCTGCATAATTTGTAGCAGAGTTATCAAAGATTGGTCCGCCTGCTTGTTGCTCTATGTCATATGTTGCTAGAACTCCAAGAATCGCAGCTCCTGCAATATTTTCTAGAGCACCAAGTGCTGGAGAAACAGCCGATGCAAATCGAATTGCATCTGCAGATGATGGAGCGCCTGGACCGGTTGAACCATCAAAGCTTTGGCTCTGAGTTGGTACACCTGACATCGCAGCAACAAGTACCAACGCAGAACGCGATGGAATAGCTTTGATCGCCGCAGGGGCAGCAGAAGTTGTTGGCCATGCTGGTGCCGTTGGGTTTGCTGCAAAGAGCGCACTTAGCGATCCTGCAACTGTTAGCACCTTTCCAATATCGCTATAAACTTCAAGAACGGATTTGTAATCTCCACCCTTGATTGTTGGATCAAAGAATGCCTTCAATCCCCATAGCGCATCGCCTGCCATCTTAAGTTCTGCTTCAACTGTTCCAGTTGCTGGGCAGAGTAAGCCGGCTGCGTTAATTAATTTGGAATGCTTCTCAGCCAGACCTTGGGTTATGAATGCACCTAGTGATTCGCCCCAAGCTACAACTCGCTTTACATCTGTGAATTCTTTACGAATTAACTTGATGAGTTCCGCGTTTGTTGCAACAGCAGCATCTGCATTCCAGCCTTTACGAGTAAAGCCTGAGCCAGCAGTTGCGTAGCCTGCAGCTAATAGTGCAACTGCATTTCGGCTAACGCCAGCAGCAGATCCACCTGATGGAGCTGGTTCTGGAGTTTTACCAACTTTATATCCGCCAACAACAGGAATTGTTGCTGGGATATCAATCGGATAGCGATATCCATGTGAGAAGAGGAAAAGAGTTCCATCAAACAAGATTGGAATCTGCACGACATATTGAGCGCCATCTGAAGTTACGCCAACACATTCTTGATATGTAACGTATTCGTCAGCATAAACAGTGCTCTTGGTTGAGCAAACCGGAGCAGCATTTGCCGCTGTAGGTACTGCTACTAACGCAGTAGTTGTAATTGCAAGCGCGGATGCAATTGCAAGAACGCGCTTCTTTAGAGATATGTTTTTCATGAGTTAGTAGGTATTCCCTTCGCTGGCAATTTAGCCCGCTTAGATTTGGCCTTTGTTACTGGGCCAGTTCCGGAATCGGTTGTATAGATAGTGCGCGCAGCATCAACAGGAACTAGCGCACCAGCTAGGTTGTACTTACCGAACCAGTAACCGGTATGACCAGCATGGCTTCGCTTGCTTACGCCATTGGCTGTATAAGAAGCGCTCGCAAATGTCGCGCCCTTATTCTCAACAGCAGCGATCAAAGACTTACGTGTTGGGTTCTTGCCCGCAGCACGTAGTGCTTGAACTGTTAGCAGAGCAGAGTTCATTCCGACAAGAACGTTATTGTCGAAATCGACATTACCGTTAAAGTCTTTATTTACTTGCTGGAAAAGCCTTACATACGGATCTTTGGTGTCTTGCGCATCTGGCAAGAATGAAGCACCAATTGCACCATTTAGAAGTGCTTGTGCTTGTGGGTTATTTAGTGAGATCTTGATTGTTGTTGCATCTGCACCAACTGATCCAAGAATCCACTGTGGCTTATAACCAGCAGCGGCGGCAACACCGAGGGCTGCAGCAGTTGCTGAGGAAACGCTAAATAGCGTTACAGTCTCGCACTTTGAACCTGCGAACTTGGTAATCCAAGCTTGCGCGGTTGCTGCGCTCTGTGTTCCGGAAACATACTTAACTGTTTCAGCAAATGTTAGACCAGCAGCTGCAAAGCCCTTTGAGGCATCTGCACCGAAGTCATCATTTTGAACAAGTAAGCAGTTCTTCTTTGTTCCAAAATTCTCTTTGATATATGAAGCAAGGATCTTTGCTTCCATCGCATAGGTTGGGAAGTGCATGAAAGAAGTTGGGAACTTCTTAACATCAGCAAATCCGCTGTAACCGGTATTTAGATAAAGCGATGGGATGCCGCGAGCTCCAAGTCGGACTTTGCTTGCGACTGCGAGATGGTTTGCGGTACCAAGTTGGCCAACAAGTGCAAATACCTCGTCTTTGAGAATCAATTCATTGGTCTTGTTAATCGCTTCCTGTGGGATGTAGCGATCATCTTTGATAATGAGATTGATTTGGCGGCCATAAACGCCACCATTGCTATTGATGTAATCGAAGTAAGCCTTCATTGCCGGTGCGACCTTGTTATAACCAGGAGCAGCAATACCGGTCATCGGTACTGTGATTCCTAGTTTGATCTCATCGGCGGATACGCCAACTTCTGCATTTGCTGGCACAGAGCTTGCAACTAGCGCAAACGATGTGACAGCTACCGCTGCAAGAATGCTCTTCTTGCGTCGTAAGCTGATCATTTATTTCCTTCCATCGAGGGTTTTATTCTTCAATGTTTTGCATGTG
>CAZCQR010000096.1:0-3206 GCA_964500885.1 uncultured Clavibacter sp. | reverse complement strand
GAATGAAATCGGTGCGAAGATCTTCGTTCTTTGTTGCTTCGGCAAAATCTTCTAACGCTTTCTTGGCTTTGCCGTCGACACGTTGTGGTACTTGGACATCAACACTTACTAATAGGTCTCCGGCGTTGACGCCTTTTTTAACACCTCTACCTTTGATACGGAAAGTTTTACCGTTGGGCGTTCCAGGTGCGATTCGCAGTTTTACTTGATCACCTTCCAGTGTTGGAACTGGAATGTCGGCGCCGAGGGCGGCCTCAGTAAAACTGACTGGGAGATTTAGGTGGATGTTCTCGCCTTTTCGTGAGAAGACTGGATGTGGCACGACGCTAACTAATAGGTATAAATCACCAGGTCCTGCTTCACCTGGTTGGCCGCGACCTTTAACTCGAATCTTTCCGCCATCTGAAATCCCTGCTGGGATTCGAACAGTTAGGTTTGGTTTTAAATCAACTTCTTTACCAAAGATGGAATCTCTAAAAGAAATTGTGATTTCGCTTTGAGTATCAGCACCTTTTCTCGGACCGCGCCTTGCGCCAAAGATTGAAGAGAAGATATCGCCACCACTAAATAGATCGCTGAAGTCGCCGCTAAATTGATTGGTTCCCCGGAATGCGCCAGATTTAAACATCTCGCGAGCTTGGTCGTATTCAGCTCGCTTCTTATCATCGCTAAGAATGTCGTAAGCCTCAGAAACTTCTTTAAAGCGATCTTCTAGCTTCTTATCGCCCTTGGTTTTATCTGGATGCAATTCACGGGCAAGTTGACGGTATTTCTTCTTGATGGTTGCACCATCGGCTTTTGAATCTACGCCAAGAATTGCGTAGTAATCCTTTTCGTAAAGGTCTTTAGCTGCCATGTTCTGGGTCGGTAACTACAACACGCGCTGGGCGTAGTACTCGCTCCTTATGTTTGTAACCAAATTGGAGAATCTTTGTCACAGTTGTTTCTTTTACATCAGAAGATGTTTCATGCATTAGCGCTTCGTGAATATTTGGATCAAATGTGGTTTGCGCTTCTCCAAATTTTTCTAAACCAAGTTTCTGGGTGAGATTTGTAATTTGATCAGCGATTGCTTTGAAGCCGCCGGTTAGTTCACCATGTTCCGCAGCGCGATCAAGGTCATCAAGGATTGGCAACATCTCAGTTAGAGCTGAAGCGGTTGCGATATCAGCGACAAGCAAGCGATCGCGATCTACTCGCTTTTTGTAATTTGAATACTCTGCCTGAAGCCGTTGTAGATCTTCAGTAAGAGAAGCGACCGGGTCTTTCGACTCGGTCGCCTCGCTAGAAGTTTCAGTAGCGATTTCCTCGCTCATTACTTACCTTCATCAACAATCTCGGCATCTTCAACGCCATCTTCTTTTGGCGTCTCAGTTGAAGCTTGTGCTGCATTTGCTGCATAAAGTGCAGCTCCGAGTTGCTGACTTACTTCAGCAAGTTTCTCGGTTGCAGTTTTAATTGCAGCTGAATCAGTTCCTTCAAGAGTTTTCTTGAGATCTGCCATTGCAGATTCAACTTCGCTCTTCTTCTCTGCTGATTCGCCTTCCTTCAACTTATCCTCATTATCTTTGAGGAACTTCTCTGTCTGGTAGACAAGTGAATCGCCAGAGTTACGGATCTCCGCTTCTTCACGACGCTTCTTATCTTCATCTGCGTGTGATTCAGCATCCTTCATCATGCGGTCAATCTCTTCCTTTGGAAGTGCAGAGCCACCTGTAATGGTCATGCTCTGTTCTTTTCCAGTTCCAAGATCTTTTGCAGATACATGAACGATTCCGTTGGCATCGATATCGAATGTGACTTCGATCTGTGGAATGCCACGTGGCGCTGGTGCAATTCCAGTTAATTCGAACATTCCAAGGCGCTTGTTATAAGCAGCCATCTCACGTTCTCCCTGGAAGACCTGAATCTGTACTGCAGGTTGGTTGTCATCTGCAGTTGTGAAGATTTCAGAGCGCTTAGTTGGGATTGTTGTGTTGCGCTCAATTAACTTGGTCATGATGCCGCCCTTGGTTTCAATACCAAGTGAAAGTGGTGTTACATCAAGAAGAAGTACATCTTTTACTTCACCCTTAATAACACCAGCTTGCAAGCTGGCGCCCATTGCAACAACTTCATCAGGGTTTACGCCCTTATTTGGCTCTTTTCCACCTGTTAATTCTTTAACTAAATCAACAACAGCTGGCATACGGGTTGAGCCACCAACTAGAACCACATGATCGATATCAGATACCGGAATTCCAGCATCTTTCAATACCGCCTGGAATGGTCTGCGGCAACGATCAAGAAGTTCTGCTGTCATTGCTTGGAACTGTGCACGTGTCACAGTCTCATCAAGGAATAGTGGATTCTTCTCTGCATCAACTGTGATGTATGGAAGATTAATTGAAGTTTGTTGTGAAGCAGAAAGTTCAATCTTTGCTTTTTCTGCAGCTTCACGGATACGTTGCATCGCCATCTTATCTTTGGTCAGATCAACGCCATGCTTTGATTGGAAAGTCTTAACTAAATAATCAACAAGAGCTTGATCCCAATCATCGCCACCAAGATTGTTATCACCATTGGTTGCCTTTACTTCAACAACTCCTTCACCGATTTCTAGAAGTGAAACGTCAAATGTTCCACCACCGAGGTCGAAGACAAGAATGGTTTGTTCTTTATCACCCTTATCAAGACCATATGCAAGTGCTGCAGAAGTTGGCTCGTTAATAATACGAAGGACATTTAGTCCGGCAATCTCGCCAGCTTCTTTTGTTGCTTGACGTTGTGCATCATTGAAGTATGCAGGAACGGTAATAACTGCATCAGTAATTGTTTCGCCAAGATAAGACTCGGCATCGCGCTTTAACTTCTGCAAGATACGTGCAGAGATTTCTTGTGCGGTGTATTTCTTGCCATCAATATCAATATTCCAAGTTGTACCCATATGGCGCTTTACGGAGCGAATGGTTCGCTCAACGTTTGTTACCGATTGGCGCTTAGCAACTTCACCTACGAGGACCTCGCCATTCTTTGCAAAGGCGACGATCGATGGGGTCGTGCGGGCTCCTTCAGCATTAGCGATAACGGTGGCTTCGCCACCTTCTAGTACGGATACGCAGGAATTAGTCGTACCCAGGTCGATTCCAACTGCTCTGGCCATCTTTATTGCTCCTAAGAATTATGACTTTGCCCCTGTAACGCAGCCATCCGGGCGAGTTATTCCC
>CAZCQR010000095.1:0-3252 GCA_964500885.1 uncultured Clavibacter sp. | reverse complement strand
TAACGACGACGGTCTTATCCATCTTGTCGCTAACGACGATACCTTCGCGAGTCTTGCGGAAATTACGGTCGGTCATGCTGCACCACCAATTCCTAGTTCGCGCTCGCGAATGATTGTGTAGATACGAGCGATCTCTTTACGGACTGCAGTTAATCGACCATGGCTTTCGAGTTGGCCAGTTGCAGCTTGGAAGCGGAGATTAAAGAGTTCTTCTTTAAGTTCGCCCAAATTGATTTGAAGTTCCTCGGTTGTCTTACCGCGGAAATCATCTGCGCTAGTTATCTTCGACATTATGCCTCCTCACGTAATACAAGACGTGACTTAACTGGAAGCTTGTGAGAAGCACGTGAAAGCGCAGCTTGTGCAGTTTCAAGTGATACGCCGGAGATCTCAAAGAGAACTCGGCCAGGCTTGACGTTAGCAATCCAGAATTCTGGTGAACCTTTACCGGAACCCATACGAGTTTCAGCAGGCTTCTTTGTTAGTGGACGATCTGGATAAATATTGATCCAAACTTTTCCACCACGCTTGATATAACGAGTCATTGCGATACGAGCAGCTTCAATCTGACGGTTAGTTACATAACCACCTTCAGTTGCTTGCAAGCCGAAGTCACCGAAAGCAACAGCTGTTCCACCCTTGGATTTTCCAGAACGGGATGGACGATGTTGTTTACGGAACTTAACGCGACGTGGAATTAACATTACGCCTCGCCTCCTTCACTCTTAACTTCAGTTGTTTCTGCAACAACATCAGTTGCAGCTTGCGCTGCACGCTCTTCAACAGATGAAGTTGTAACTTCACCGCGAGGTGCGCGTGGTGCGCGACGTGGCTTCTCTGACTTTCCTGCCTTTGCAGCAGCAAGTGCATTAGCTTCACGTTCTGCACGAGATTCAATAACTTCGCCTTTATAGATCCAAACCTTTACACCGATACGACCAAATGTTGTATGTGCTTCATGGAAGCCATAATCAATATTTGCACGGAGCGTATGTAATGGAACGCGACCTTCACGATAGAACTCTGAGCGAGACATTTCAGCGCCACCAAGTCGACCACCACATTGCACGCGGATACCAAGTGCGCCAGCACGTAGTGCGGTCTGCATTGACTTACGCATTGCACGACGGAAAGAGACACGAGCAGCAAGCTGCTCGGCAACACCTTGTGCAACAAGTTGCGCATCAGTTTCAGCATTCTTAACTTCCAAAATATTTAGCTGAACTTGCTTGCCAGTCATCTTCTCTAGATCAAGACGGAGTCGATCTGCTTCGGTGCCGCGGCGACCGATAACAATTCCAGGACGTGCTGTATGGAGATCGATACGAACACGTTCGCGAGTACGCTCGATTTCAATTCGAGAAACGCCAGCGCGCTCCATCTTTTTCTCCATCAGACGTCGGATTTCGACATCTTCTTTTACATAATCCTTATATAACTTCTCGGCATACCAACGTGATTTAAATTCAGTTGTAATACCTAGGCGGAAGCCATGTGGATTTATCTTTTGACCCATTTACTTGGCCTCCTTCTTTGCAGCTGCTTTTTTAGCAGGCGCTTTCTTAGTTGCTGCCTTCTTCGCTGGCGCCTTCTTTGCTGGCGCTGCGCTTTCAGATGCAGTTGCACTCTCAACTGGAGCAGCTTCTGCAGCAGCTTTCGCTAGCTTGCGTTGCGCTTCCTTTGAGATTGGACGATAGTTCTTATCATCGGAGAGAGTTACTGAGATCTGTGAAGAACGCTTCAAGATTTCATAACCACGTCCCTGAGCGCGTGGGCGATAACGCTTCATTGTGAAG
Source organism: uncultured Clavibacter sp. (assembly GCA_964500885.1). Classification (GTDB taxonomy): domain Bacteria; phylum Actinomycetota; class Actinomycetes; order Nanopelagicales; family Nanopelagicaceae; genus MAG-120802. The sequence goes on along the minus strand of CAZCQR010000095.1, from coordinate 1,456 downwards.
CCTTCATCAACTAGCGCCTCTGTTACCCAGAGTTCAGATGCATCACGAATCGCAGGATTCTTCTGCTTTGCATTAGCAACTGCAGAATTAAGAAGTGTGTAAACCTCTTGTGAAACTGCCATCTGACGTGAGAATTTTGCAATGCGAATTGCTTCATCAGCACGTTGACCGCGAATCATATTTACAACACGTCGCGCCTTCTGTGGCGTTACGCGAATATTGCGTAGCGAAGCTTTCGCAATTAATGGAGTGTTATTCGGCACGCTTCACCGTCCGATCTTCTTGCTTAACGTGACCGCGGAAAGTTCGTGTTGGTGCAAACTCACCAAGCTTGTGACCGATCATCGATTCAGTTACATAAACTGGAACGTGCTTACGTCCATCGTGTACTGCGATGGTATGTCCAATCATCGAAGGTGTAATCATTGATCGACGTGACCATGTCTTAATGACATTCTTCGTATTCTTAGAGTTCTGGTCATCAACCTTCTTCTCGAGGTGATGATCCACGAATGGACCTTTCTTTAAACTACGTGGCACCAAGGTCTCCTATCGGCTCTTATTACTTGGACGACGACGGACAATGAGTTGATCGCTCGCTTTTTTCTTACGAGTACGTGCTTCTGGCTTACCCCAAGGTGAAACTGGATGACGTCCACCTGAAGTCTTACCTTCACCACCACCATGTGGGTGATCAACTGGGTTCATAACAACACCACGAACAGTTGGTCTACGTCCCTTCCAACGAGAGCGACCAGCTTTTCCGGAGCTGATATTCGATTGTTCTGCATTACCAACAGTTCCTACTGTGGCGCGGCAACGAACATCGACATTTCTAATTTCGCCAGATGGCATACGAAGTTGTGCATATGGACCATCTTTTGCAACGAGCTGGACTGCAGCGCCAGCAGAGCGAGCAATACGCGCGCCGCCACCTGGGCGAGTTTCAATTGCGTGAATCATTGTTCCGACTGGAATATTGCGAAGCGGCAAGTTATTGCCAGGCTTGATATCTGCAGATGCACCATTTTCAATCTTGGTACCTTGAGAAATTCCGTCTGGTGCAATGATGTAACGCTTCTCGCCATCAGCAAAGTGAAGTAGCGCAATACGTGCAGAACGATTTGGATCATATTCAATATGAGCAACCGTTGCAGGAACGCCATCTTTATCGTTACGTAGAAAATCAACTAAGCGATAGGCGCGCTTATGTCCGCCACCTTGGTGACGAGTTGTAATGCGACCCGCTGCGTTACGTCCACCTTTTGAATTGATTGGACGGATTAATGATTTCTCTGGAGTTGTACGTGTTACTTCTGAGAAATCCGGAACGATACGTCCGCGTGAGCTCGGAGTGACCGGCTTTAATTTACGAAGTGCCATTTGTTATCCCTTCTCCCATTTCTTATTCGATTTTCATCGATTAAGAGACAGGGCCTCCAAAGATGTCAATTCG
>CAZCQR010000094.1:0-3253 GCA_964500885.1 uncultured Clavibacter sp. | reverse complement strand
TCACCTGCAACATCATTGGTCTTTTCAGCAACTTGCTTTACAAGTTGTGCACCCATGTTTTCAGCAGGATCAGAGAGTTCAATCTCTTTTGCAATTGTTACACCGTCATTTGTAATGACAGGTGCACCAAATGATTTTCCAATAACAACATTACGACCCTTTGGGCCGAGAGTTACTTTTACGGTGTCAGCGAGGATATTTACTCCGCGCTCCATACCGCGACGAGCGTTCTCGTCGAAATGAAGTCCTTTGGCCATGTCTTACTTCTCGATGACAGCCAAGATGTCACGAGCAGAGAGAACTAGATATTCCTCGCCGCCATGCTTAATCTCAGTTCCGCCGTATTTGCTATAAAGAACAACATCTCCAACTTTGATATCCATCGGAACACGAACGCCATCATCAAAGCGTCCTGGTCCAACTGCAACAACGGTGCCTTCTTGTGGCTTCTCTTTTGCAGTATCTGGAATAACTAGACCAGATGCAGTTTTCTCTTCTGCTTCACTGATCTTGATAACGATTCGATCTTCTAGTGGCTTAATGGCAATGGCCATCGTTGTAGCTCCTTTATATCTAGGCTTCGGGCGACTTATCACTCTCACCCGGGGAGTGCTAACGCCAAGCCTAGGGGCAGTTATTCCTAGCCTCAAATCGATAGATTTTTATTACGCGTAAAGCTGGGCCGGAGCAAATGTTGTTGAGCGTTAGCGAGACGGATTTGCGTAGGCCCGGCGCTACCGAAAAAGCGGTTGAGTGGGCGGGTAGTTAGAGGTGGCGGAGATGCCGAGGGTGGAAGGTGGTTTACCCGCGGCGATGGCGAGCGAGCCAAGGGCGGCAACCATCGCGCCGTTATCGGTACATAAAGAAGGCGGCGGAGTCCGAAGTTCGATCTTGGCAGCGGCACAACGTTCGGTTGCAACTTGGCGCAATCGTGAATTTGCGGCAACGCCTCCAGCAATTACCAGTGAATCAATTCCAGAATCGACACAAGCTTTAATTGATTTCATTAGTAAGACATCAACTACTGCTTCTTGGAAAGATGCCGCAACATCGGCGCGATTGAAATTGGGATTCGCCGCAAGATATCTAGAAACTGCAGTCTTCAAACCAGAGAACGAAAAATCAAAGGGTTGAGATTCCATATCTTTTGGTTGTGATAATCCCCGCGGAAAATTTATCGCCAATTTGTTTCCATTCATGGCTTCCTTATCCAAAATTGGTCCACCTGGAAAACCAAGATCAAGAAGGCGCGCGACTTTATCAAAAGCTTCACCTGCAGCATCATCAACGGTTTGGCCAAGGGATTGGATATCGTCAGTTAAATCTGAGACTTGCAAAATTGATGAATGGCCTCCGCTTACTAACAGCGCAATAGTCGGTCGTTCTGGATTTTCATGAGTGAGCAAATCAACTGCAACATGTGAAGCTAAATGATTTACTCCATAAAGTGGTTTATCAAGTGCCAGCGCAAGTCCATTTGCCGCAGATACTCCAACGAGTAACGCACCGACCAAACCAGGGCCAGCTGTCACTGAGATTGCATCAAGATCTTTTAATGTCACGCCACTTTCTGATAAAGCGCGTGCAATAGTTGGCTGCATTGCCTCAAGATGAGCACGAGATGCAACTTCTGGAACAACGCCGCCAAATCTGGCATGTTCGGCAACGCTTGATGCGATTACATTTGCTAGAAGTTTTCGACCTCGCACAATTCCAACTGCAGTTTCATCACAGGAGGTTTCGATACCAAGGACTAGCGGCTCAGACATTTCTTAATTCTTTTCTCATAATTAATGCATGCAGACCAGGCGCGTAATAGTTATCGCGCCTGGAAATTACAGAATAACCGCGCTTTTCATAGAGTGGTTCTGCTTCTTTATTTCCTTCACGCATTTCTAGCATGAGCGCCGAGACTTCTTTATCGTTCGCCCAAGCCTCAAGTTGATCAAGCATCTGGCTCGCAATCCCCTGATTTCTATACTCAGGTAGAACTGCAATGGTGTGGATATCTGCAACTTCACCAGCCAGCGCGATTCCGGAATAACCAATTATCTGGCCAGCAGATGTTGCAACTAGATATTTGTGAGTCTTGGGAACTCCAGCTAGCTCCTCTTTAAATTGAAAAGCGCTCCAGGGTGATTCTGGGAAAAGAATTTTTTCTAATCCAACTAACGCTGGCACATCAATCAACGCCATATCTCGTATCTCGATCATTTACGCTCACTTGTCGGCAGCGCATCTGGGCGACGCAAATAAAGCGGTTCATTAATCGGTGTAGATCTTGAGGCTAAAAGTAAGGATCCTGGATTTGGATAGACCGGTTCAGTGATTCCATAAACTTTTTCTTTTCTATCATCTAGTTCCGATGGTGATGTGACAAAAGGTCCGGCAACTCTATTCCCTAATTGGTAATGCGCCCAATAAATTTCTTTTCGTCTCGCATCAGTTGCAACGATGTACTCATTTTCATCAATTGCAATCCCATCGAGCGAGCAAACGCCGCGCCACGGAATATTTCTTGCCGAAGCAAATGTTTGAGCAAAAACTATTCCAACGCGCAGCCCAGTAAACGGCCCTGGACCCATTCCAACAATTACTTCATCGATTTTCGAACTTTGCGAAAGCGCCTTGGCCACTAACTTAGGGAGAGCTTCGGCATGTTCGGTGGCGCCATCGTGAAATTCATAAAAAGCTAAAGAGCCCTCTAGAAAAAGACCACAAGTAGTTCGATTTGTTGCGGTATCAATCACCAATGAATTCATAAGGTAAATCCCTGCCAGCGAAGGCCGTGCCCAGTCGCACTTACTAACCGCTCAGATTCACCTTCGCCAAATTCAATTTTGATCAATAAATACTCATCCATCAATCGAGGCGCTACTGAGTCTCCCCATTCAATTACAGTTATTGCATCCTTAATCGAGGTATCAAGATCTAAATCATCAAATTCAAAATTTGCATTTTTATTTCCCATTAACCGGTAAGCATCGACATGGATTAACGGAATTTTCCCTTTATGTACTCGTGAAATCACAAATGTTGGAGAAGTTACATCGTTGATTCCAAGGGCCGAACCGATACCTTGAGTAAGTGCAGTTTTTCCTGCTCCAAGATCACCACTTAAAACTATTAAATCTCCAGCTCGAAATTTCTCTGCAATGGCAGCGCCAAGATCGCGCATCGCAGAAACTGAAGTTACGGTTAACACCAAGAAAGGTTATCTAGAAAATGAAAGAGGCCCGGTCTCCCGGGCCTC
>CAZCQR010000093.1:0-3272 GCA_964500885.1 uncultured Clavibacter sp. | reverse complement strand
ATCATAAACAAAACATTTACTACATCTTTTTGGCCACTGCTGTTAACACATGTAGCAATTTGCTGCACCGCCTGCTTTCCCCAATCGGAAATCTGAGGTCCAGCTGTTGCTCCTGATGAACCGGCAGTTAACGTTGCAAGCGAGATGAGCAATGCAGTTAAGAGCGAAAAGAATTTTTTCATGATCAAATTTCCGAAAAGTTTCTAGCAATGACAACGATTACTGGGATCGCAATCAGGAAACCTACGATTGAAAAAATGCGGCTCAGTTTTAATATTTTTGCACCTGTCGCCATGTCATAGTAAATATTTGAGCTGGCGGTTGTGTTTTTAGTCTGTGCAATTGCCATCATCAAGATTGGCGTAAATGGCGTCAGTAAATATGCAAAATAAATGAGTGCTGATGCTTGCAATGACGGTACAAAATAAATAGTTAAACTTAAAGCGCATGCAACCGCGCCCACGATTATCGGAAGCCAAGAAGGACGCACTGCGGATTGCATCGCTACCCAACCCTTCTGTGTAAGTCCTTAGAGACTCTTGTGTCTAGTGCAAGTTTCTGCTTACAATTCGACGAATCTGCAGGCGGTTAGTGTCGCGTACATCCACATTACGCTTCAAGACTGATTCAGCGGATATCTTCAAATGAATGGTCATACATTCAAAATGACCATAAGAGGGAGTAACGAATGAGTAACAACGGTTTGAACAAAAGCGCAAAGGCCACTCTTGCCAGACCGTGGATTTTGCCTTTCGTAATCGTTACAGGATTGGCAGCGGCATGGGCTGCGCCATGGACCTTTGCCGATGGCACGCCCGTTTCCTTCATATTCAAAACACTGGTTCCGCTACTGATTCAAGCTGTAATTAGCAGCGTCTGTGCAATTCTTGCGTTCCTTGGAAAGCCATCCTGGCTACCGCTTTTAATAGCCACCATCTCAATATCTTTTGTTAATGCAATAAGTTTTGGCTTCGGGATCTTTGATGTGAAATTTGGGACAGCCCAGACCATCGTTCTGTTTTTGGTGGCAATAGCATTGGTCCCGACGGTCATCTGGGGTCGGAATGTAGTCGACTATGCGGTCAATACTGATATGCCTACATTTAATGCAGACCCAAACAACGACAACTGGTAACAAGAAATTCCTTGACATTTTTATTTGGGTATTGAAGGCTTGCCCAAAAGAAAGGAATCAAGATGTCCAGCCCAAACCTACTATTAGTTAGAGATAAAGCCCAAAGATTTGCCAAGCAGTTTTTTAACATTGTCCAGTTAGATGATGATGGTGACCTAAGCATTCCTTACGAGTCAACACATTTGTATATTTCATGTACCGAATTAGATCAAAGTAGCGAAGCGCTCAATGAATTTCGCAAAGAAAATGAAATTTCTACAACGCTGGTAAATGTCTGGGCTTTAGTTCTGCGTGAGGTAAAGGGCACTCCAGAATTGTTTAAGTGGATTGCAACAGAAGGTCAAACTTACAACTACGGCAGATTTGGAGCTCGCGAACTTCCAGATATGCCGGGTAAATACATTATTGTTTTTGAATACAGCCTTCCAGGAGATCACTTGGATCCAGGTGAATTAAAGGGCGCTTTGGCTTCAGTTGGCTTCACCGCAGATAATGAAGATGACAATCTAAAGGCAATGTTTGGTGGAAAGACTGTCGAAGATCTACGGCGCGAATAGGCTAAGTTCTTAATAGATGAGCCTTAGCTACGAAATACGTGAAAGTGCAACCAGTGTCGCAAAGAAGTACGACCACTCTGCGTTAACTAAGTTACACATTCTCTATGGAATTCGACGAAGGTTTCCAGACCAGCTAAACAGCTTGAATTTGGAAGATATCGAGAAAGAAATCTCGAAACTGCCACGTGTGCCGTCTGCCTCTTTGGGAGTGACGGAAGAGGTAGAAGAACTTTTGTCAGGGATTCAATACCCGCAACAAGCCTTGGAATTGGCTACTTCCCTGTCACTTTCCCTATTGGGGCTAAAGCTTGAAGAAAACCCAGTACCTGTTGCCGCCACCGCGGTTGCAGTTGAAGAAGAGCAATTAACTCTTGATCAATCGCTGGAGAGGCTTAACAAGTTAATCGGCCTTAGTGAGGTTAAGTCCCAAGTATCTAAACTGATCAATGTTCATCAGGCAAACAACATTAGATCTGATCAAGGGTTACCAAAGGTTCCGGTCGGATTGCATTGCGTCTTTACGGGAAGTCCAGGAACTGGAAAGACAACCGTTGCTCGCTATTTAGCAGATATGTATTTCTCTATTGGTTTATTGCCCTCAAGGCACGTACACGAAGTTGATAGATCTGCTTTAGTTGCAGGTTATGTCGGACAGACAGCGCTTAAGGTGCAAGAAGCAGTTGAGAGAGCAAAGGGTGGCGTCCTATTTATTGATGAGGCGTATTCACTCTCCGCAGACTCTGGTGCAGGTTTTGGTGATGAGGCAATTTCAACATTAGTCAAAGCCATGGAAGATAATCGAGACAATCTAGCCATCATTGTGGCTGGTTACAAAGAGCCAATGAAGCAGTTTATTGAATCTAACCAAGGACTAAAGTCTAGATTTCAAAACTATATTCATTTCTCTGACTATTCCAGCGAAGAGCTGTTGAAGATATTTGATGAGCTATGCCATTCTCACAAGATGGAAATAAGTGAATCAGCCAAAATAGATTTATTGGAGCATATTGAAGATGCTAAGCCGCAAGGTGATCAAGGAAATGCTCGATATGTCAGAAATTTGTTTGAGAAGATGTATCTGAACATGTCTCATAGAGCAGCCGAGGATGGCAATATTGATCTGCACGAGATCCTAAAGTTTGAAAGCGTCGATATTCCTAAAGTGGAAGAGCGCAAGCAAACTTTGGGGTTTTCGCCTAATCAAGATTAGGGACTGCGATTTAAACCTGGAAAGTTTAGGAATACTTGTAAAGCTTTAAGCCTTTCCAAGAAACGTAAATTGCTGGTGGCCATTGATCTGGTGCAGTGAATTTACCGATCATGGCATCGCAACGGAGCCATCTTTGACCCTTCGCCCAGGCTGCACGACTTGGTGTGTACCAAGCCCAGTAATTGAAGTTTGAAGTGCTGCCTCTGCTGGTTTCAGCATTAGGAAAAGTACCCCAAAAATTACAAAGTTCGTCAACGATGTCTAGCGTGGTTTCTCGATCCATATCCACTGGATTGGTATTCAAGGGCCAGGTGGCTACTGCATAAGTCTCCATGTTGTGTGTTGACGAGCAATTAACAGGGTTCTTTGG
>CAZCQR010000092.1:0-3279 GCA_964500885.1 uncultured Clavibacter sp. | reverse complement strand
GCGCACCCTATCTACGAAGAATCGTCTTGACGGTTTCACTGACCTCTTTGATGCGAGCGATTCGCGCAAATAAGAAGTAGAGAATCGTTGTAGCTGTAATAACTCCAACCAACTCGATGATATTCCCAGTGTGTCCTAGCGCACGCGATGCGAGCGAGACCAAAGTAACGGCAAGGCCAGCAACGATTGAAACCCGCAGATAGAAGCCAAGTTCGCGACTTAACATCAGATCGCCAACAAAGCGAGCCAATAAATAATCAGTTACAAATAACCCCACCCAATAACTAATTGCAAATGCAACTGCGAGGCCAATTACAACTTGTTCGGGATCGAGAATAAAGAAAGCAACAAGTGAACCAATGACAACAACAATATTTGTTACAAGTGTTGATAAAAACTGATAGCGGGTATTTTCATAGGCATTTAATGCGCGAATTCCAACTAGATTCATCGATAATGGAATTGCGCCAAAGGCAAAACCAGCAAGTACCTTTCCAAGGTATTCAGCGCTTGCCTCATCAATTCCAAAGAAGAGCGATTTTCCAATTAATGTGCCAAAGGCAAAGAATGCGAATGCTGCTGGTACTGCGATGATTGCGACTAAGCGAAGCGCATGTCTAATCTCGGCGCGGAAGCCTTCTTGATCAGAATCTAAAACTAATTTAGATAATTTAGGAAGAATTGCAGTAACAATTGAGATTGTTGCAACAGAGTGTGGCAACATCAAAATCAAATATGCATTGGCATAGGGTGTATAACCAACACCATACTCAATTCCAGAGTTAAGGGCGCTTAAGCCTGATCTAGTTGCAAGATTGACAGTGACCAAAAATCCGATCTGGGAAACTAAAACTGATAACAGTGTCCAGCTACCAAGGCGAAGCGATTTACCCAAACCACTATTTCGCCAGCCAAAACTCAACTTGATTGTTAACCCTGACTTCTTTATATATGGCAACAAAATCAAGGCCTGAATAGCGATACCAGCGGTAGTTCCGAATCCAAGAAGTACAACTTGTTGGTCGGTAATTGTTCCAACTGTTAAATCATCTGTAATAGATAGGAAGTATGCAAAGAGAATTATTCCAACCAAATTATTTGCAATCGGCGACCACATCATTGGCCCAAACTTCTCTTTAGCGTTTGTCACCTGGCCAAGGACGCCAAATAGGCCATAGAAGAGAATCTGCGGCAGGCAGTAAAGAGTAAAAGCAATAGTGATTTCTCGAGCCCTGCCATCAAAGGTTGGGGCATAGAGCGAAACTAAGAATGGCGCTGCAATCATCGCAACTATTGTTACGGCAAAGATAAGAGTTCCAATTAAGGTAACTAATTTTGAAACGAAGAGACTGCCACCATCAGAATCGCGGAACGAGCGAACAATCTGTGGAACAAATACTGCAGTTAAAGCACCACCAATTAATAAGTTGTAAATGATATTTGGCGTCGTATTACCAACGTTAAAGGTATCGCCAAGTAAAGCGGTACCAAGAACTGCAACAGTTAAAAGTCCTCTTACTAATCCTGTGATTCTAGAAAGAAGCGTTCCAAGAGCCATAAAGGCAGATGATTTGATTAAGTTACTCATGGCGCCTCTTCACTCTTCTCACGCTCTGGACCACAGCTGCAAGTAGCAAGATTATTGCCATTCCAGTTGTAAACCAGGTAGTCAAAGGTGAAATAACTGCAAGTCGAATCGGAATTGAGCTACTTTCACCGACAAATTTTCCAGAACCCGTTCTTAACTTAACTTCTAGCCTGGTTTCTCCCGATGCTAAAACTTGAATCGGAAGTTTTACTTGAATCTGCGATTGTGCACCGATTGTGATTGGCGCCGTTTCTCTAACAATTACTCGCGAGTTATTGGCACGAGGCACCACTTGAACAGTTACTGGAGTAGAAAAATCATTTATTACTGTGACCGGCAGATCATAGTTTTCTGAAGTAATTGTGTAATTTCCGGCAGCAATCCGTAATTTCTCTCGATTATCTTGAAGTGCTATCTGTAACTTATTTACAAGAGAGATAGCGCGCTCTTTAGGAAGTTCTGTATTTAGAACTTTTCCTAATTGGAGCCTGAGAGAGGTTATTTCATCAGCAGTAGCAATTGCATCCAGAGCTCTTAATTCTGCTCGGTAACTTTTATGTAGTGTGCGAGCCAAGAGATTGGCTTTTGATACCGAGCTCTGTAACGGGGCATTTTCAACTGTTAAACCGAGAAATGTGCTTAATTTTGAGACCGCAACTTCTTGATAAAACTCTAACTCCGCTGGCGCAAACTCTTTTAGGTATGAGATATCAGGATTGCCATATGGCAGGGCCAAGATTCGCTTCGCTTTACTTTGATTTTTCAGTGCGGCAAGCCAGCGAGTGGCGTTTTCATCGCCATCAACTTCAAATAAATTACCGGCGCTATCTACAAATTGATAGCCATCGGCTAAATCAGCAATCTCTTCTACAGTTGCAATATCAATTACCAGAGTTCCAGAGTAATTTCGCTTTAGAACTAGATCGCCCAGACGATTTCCCGGTTGAATCAGAGTTGCTAAATCATTATCAAGAAATATGCCATCTGCACCGCGATGAGTTGACTCAGCAATATTTGATGAATCCGCAACTGAGATCGGCATCGAGAGCAAGGCAATTACAAAGACGAGCAAGATTCGCTTCATGGAATCATCTCTTTTGAACGGGCAATTAACTTCTTCTCATCCGGATATGCAAGTCGATTTACGATTTCCTCTAGAGGAAACCAGCGGACATCATCAACTTCGCTAACTTGTGGGGCGATTCGGCCACCGGTTTCCTTAAACAGGAAATGATGAACCGTTTTATGAATTCGCTTTCCGCCTGCCATAAACCAGAAATCAATAACGCCGAGCGGTTTAGAGATCTCACTTTCGATTCCAGTTTCTTCTTTTACTTCGCGGAGCGCAGCAGCCTCAGGAGTTTCGCCTTCTTCAATATGTCCCTTAGGTAGCGACCAAAGTAAGCGTTCTCGGGATTTATCGCGCGCATCAATTCGACCAATAAGCAATCCTTTTGTTCCGCTGCGATCAACAACTAAACCGCCTGCGCTAACTTCGTCTACTCGTTTTGCATAAGGTCGTGATTTTGTATTTTTATTTTGCGAGCGTCTGGAAGATTTGGAGCGTGAACGTCGTCGATTACGCTGCTTTTTTACTCCTTCGCCGCCCGCACTGGGTGCCGGGGTCATAGAGAGAAGCCTACTCGGTAGCCTTAGACGCAAATGGAAACACCAGCAAAAGCAGCGAGTGA
>CAZCQR010000091.1:0-3314 GCA_964500885.1 uncultured Clavibacter sp. | reverse complement strand
ATTCGTGGCATGGTCTACAACGTTCGCCATCTGATCAAAGTTGAGGAGGTCGAATAATGGTACTTAAGGCGCATCATCTCCGTCCGGCACCTGGTGCAAAGAAGGAGAAGACTCGTAAGGGTCGCGGTGAAGGTTCAAAAGGTAAGACCTCAGGTCGCGGTGGCAAAGGAACACGTGCTCGTAACGTAGTTCGTGCTGGTTTTGAAGGTGGCGCAATGCCGCTAGTTCAGCGACTACCAAAACTTCGTGGTTTTAAGAATCCTGAAAAGATTGAATATCAAGCAGTAAATGTTTCGACAATTAACGCGCTCTTCCCAAAGGGTGGCGATGTTAGCGTTGCAGATCTTTACAAAGTTGGTGCAGCTCGTTCTGGCCATCCAGTAAAGGTTCTTGGTAATGGTGATATCTCAGTTAAAGTCAATGTAACTGCACACAGCTTCTCAACATCTGCATCTGAAAAGATTGCAGCTGCTGGCGGAAGCGTAAAGACGCTCTAAAGAGATTAGATCGAGGAGAGAAAAGTGTTGCTATCAGTATTCGGTAAGGCGTTTCGTACGCCAGACCTACGTCGCAAAATCTTCTTCACTCTTTCGATCATGGCGCTCTTCCGTTTTGGTTCAGTAATTCCAACACCTGGCGTCTCATATGTTGCAGTTCAGCGCTGCCTTGCAAATGTTGATACTGGTGGCTTACTTGGCCTAGTTAATCTATTTAGCGGTGGCGCACTTCTTCAGCTATCAGTCTTTGCACTCGGCATCATGCCTTACATCACCGCATCGATTATCGTCCAACTTCTAACAGTTGTAATCCCTCGCTTTGATGCGCTGAAGAAAGAAGGACAAGCCGGAACTGCGAAGTTAACTCAGTACACCCGTTACATCACAGTTGGTCTTGCTGTTCTACAAACCTCAAGCCTTCTTGCTGTTGCACGTACCCCAGGCAGATTGATTCAGGGATGTACTGAAGAGATCATTCCTGATACTTCTTGGATTCGAATCACAACCATGGTCTTCGTAATGACTGCAGGTACTGCGGTAATCATGTGGCTCGGCGAATTGATTACAGATCGTGGCGTTGGAAACGGTATGTCAATCTTGATCTTCACCTCAATCGCTGCAACTTTCCCAAGCCAACTCTGGTCAATCAGACTTTCCCGCGGCTGGGGAACCTTCCTCTTTATTATGGCCGTTGGTGTTCTTATCGTTGCCGCAGTTGTCTTCGTTGAGCAATCACAACGTCGTATCCCAGTTCAGTATGCAAAGCGAATGATTGGCCGAAAAGAATATGGTGGAACTACTACCTACATTCCAATTAAGGTAAATCAATCAGGCGTTATCCCAGTCATCTTTGCTTCATCACTTCTTTATATTCCATCTTTGATTGCAAACTTCACTAACTCCCAAGCGCCTTGGGCAGTCTGGATTTCAACTAACTTTGTAAATGGCGATCACCCGATTTATATAACCGCTTATGCGCTACTAATTATTTTCTTTGCATACTTCTATGTTGCGATTACCTTCAATCCAGAAGAAACTGCAGAAAATATGCGTAAGTACGGCGGCTTCATTCCAGGTATTCGCGCTGGCAAACCAACCAGTGATTACCTGCAGTATGTTCTCTCTAGAATTACAGCGCCAGGTTCGCTCTATCTGGCATTTGTTGCAATCATCCCGATTATCGCGCTCGTTCTCTTTGGCGCATCGCAGCAATTCCCATTTGGTGGAACTGCTATTTTGATCGTGGTTGGTGTTGGTCTTGATACGGCAAAGCAGATCGAGAGCCAATTGCAACAGCGTTCTTACGAGGGATTCCTCCGCTAATGCGTCTCGTCCTGGTCGGCCCGCCAGGTGCCGGCAAGGGAACTCAAGCCACACTTCTTGCCGAACACTTCAAAATTCCACATATTTCTACCGGCGATATCTTCCGCGCAAATTTGAAATCTGGAACTGAACTTGGGTTACAAGCAAAGAGTTACATGGATAAGGGCGAATTAGTTCCAGATTCAGTTACAAATGCGATGGTAAAAGATCGTCTCGCAAGCGCTGAAGGTTTCTTACTAGATGGTTTTCCCAGAAATGTTGCGCAAGCTGAAGTGCTTCGAGCATTTTTAGGTGAGCGCAATAAACCTCTTGATGCCGTTGTGGAATTTGCAATCAATAATGAAGAGGTTATCAAGCGACTATCTAGCCGCCGGACCTGTCGTGGTTGCGGCAAGATTTTTCCTGGTGAATTAGCCAAATGTGATAGCTGTGGTGGCGAGCTATACCAACGTGAAGATGATCAAGAATCTGTAATTGCCCGGCGCCTTGAAGTTTACGCAGAACAGACTGAGCCAATTATCTCCTTCTATCGCCAAGAAGGATTACTGATTACCGTAACTGCTACTGGTGCGGTTTCTGCAATTACCGAAAATGTAATTAGAGCGCTATCCCAGAAAGTAAGTTAAACGATGGCGATCCAGATTAAGACTTTGGATCAACTAAAGACCATGCGAAAAGCTGGTCTCTTAGTTAGAAATACTCTCGAATTAGTTCGCAGCCAGATAAAAGCTGGCATCACAACTAGCGCGCTAGATGCAATCGCAGAAGCAAATATCAAACGTGGTGGCGGTACTTCAAACTTCAAGGGCTATCACGGTTTTCCAGCAACAATCTGTGTCTCTATCAATGATGAAATTGTTCATGGCATTCCTGGCGATCGAATGATTATGCCGGGTGATGTTGTCTCCGTTGATTGCGGCGCAATTATTGATGGCTGGCATGGGGATGCCGCTTTCACAATGATCGTTGATCCAATTGATTCTGCAACGGAGACCATGCTTAACGTATGTGAAGAGTCAATGTGGCAGGGAATTGCTGCAGGTTCATCTGGTGCAAAACTCTCTGATATCGGTCACGCAATAGAGAAGTATGTTAATTCGCAAGGAAAGTTTGGAATCTTGCGTGAATATGGCGGCCATGGAATCGGAACTGCGATGCATATGGAGCCACATATTTTAAATTTCGGTAAGCCAGGAAATGGCCCCAAGATTGAACCAGGAATGGTCTTTGCAATTGAACCGATGATCACCATGGGCTCTGAGCGAACAAAAGTTCTTGCAGATAATTGGACCGTTGTAACTATCGATCAATCCCGCGGTTCACACTTTGAAAATACCTATTGCATCGCCCCAGATGGCAAACCCTTTGTCTTGACCGAAATCGATGGTGGCCGAGGCCGTTTGGGTCAGTTCGGAATAGAGGTAAGTGACCTTATCTAGGCACGAATTTCCCTTTTTTCACCCCCTCACTTAAACTCGCCCTCTGCCCAAATGA
>CAZCQR010000090.1:0-3339 GCA_964500885.1 uncultured Clavibacter sp. | reverse complement strand
AGGTCGATGCCATATTGCTCGAGCGCGGATTTCTGGTTTTCACTCACGACGGGAGAACCCGGCGGGTGGGTGGTTTTATTCCTTGCCTTAGAGGTGCAGGAGCATGCGGGTATTGCCGAGCGTATTTGGCTTTACGCTCTCGAGGTCTAAGAACTCAGCGATACCTTCATCGTAAGAGAGTAGTAGTTCTTGATAGACCGCAGGTTCGACCGGGGTGCCGGTAATCTCTTTAAAGCCATGACTTGCAAAGAATTTAGTTTCAAATGTGAGACAGAAGAGACGCTTTAAACCTAGCTCTTTGGCACGCGCAATTATTGCTTCCAGAATTTGATGGCCGAGTTTTTTGCCGCGCTGATTTTCAAGTACCGCAACTGTACGAACTTCACCAAGATCTTCCCAAAGTACGTGTAGCGCACCACAGCCAACTACTTCACCATTTTCCTCAGCAACAAAGAATTCCTGAACATCTTCATACAACGTAACTGTCTCTTTAGTTAGCAAGCGACGTTCGAGCGTGTAAAGATCAATTATCTTGCGGATTGATTTGATATCCGCTGTCTTTGCTGGCCGAATCATGCTTCCGGTTTTACCAGCGGGAAGAGAATAGTTTCGCGAATTCCCAATCCGGTCAGCGCCATTAATAATCGATCAATTCCCATTCCCATTCCGCCCATTGGGGGCATGCCATGCTCCATCGCGCGGAGGAAATCTTCATCAACTTGCATCGCTTCTAAATCACCTTTTGCACCAAGTTTTGCCTGTTCAACTAAGCGATCGCGTTGGATTACTGGATCGATTAACTCTGAATATCCAGTCGCAAGTTCGAAGCCATCAATATATAAATCCCACTTTTCTGCTACGCCAGCTCGCTCGCGATGTTCGCGAACTAGTGGAGAAGTATCAACTGGATAGCCCATAACGAAGGTTGGTTCAATTAACTTATCTTTATAGATAAATTCAAAGATCTCTTCCGTTAATTTTCCGGCAATCCACTTTGGATCAACCTTTAGCCCAATCTTCTGTGCAATCTTCTTTAAATCGTCAAACTTAGTTTGTGGTGTAACTTCACTGCCAACTGATTCAGAGATAACTTGATAGAAATCAACTTCTTTCCAAGTCCCACCAAGATCACTTTCGCGACCATCATGATGTTTTACTTTATGCGAACCAAAGACAGCCTTTGCAGAATTTTGAACAAGTTCGCGAGTTAACTCTTTCATCCCGCGCCAATCAGAATATGCCCAATACATCTCAAGCATCGCAAACTCTGGAGAATGGCTGGAGTCCGCACCTTCATTTCGGAAATTGCGGTTAATCTCAAAAACTTTTTCAATGCCGCCAACTACACAGCGCTTTAAGAATAGTTCAGGTGCAATTCGAAGAAATAGCTCCATGTCATAAGCATTAGAAAGTGTTTTAAATGGTCGAGCAGCTGCGCCACCATGCATAACTTGGAGCATTGGGGTTTCAACTTCGATAAAGCCTTCGCTATCTAAAGTTTGGCGGAGCGATTTCATAACAACCGGCCTGGTGCGGGCATTTTCCCGTGCTTCTGGTCTAACAATTAGATCTACATAACGTTGGCGGACGCGAGTCTCTTCATTTAGTGGATTATGTTCATTAGGTAGCGGGCGTAGCGCTTTTGCGGCAAGCAAATAGCTAGATGTAAGAATTGAAAGTTCGCCACGTTTTGAAGTAATAACTTCACCAGTAACACTGACAATATCTCCGATATCAATATCGCTCTTCCAAGCTTCTAGATTTGCTTCACCGACTTTATCGAGTGAGAGCATTACTTGTAATTCAGTTCCATCGCCTTCTCGGAGCATTGCAAAACAAAGTTTGCCGGTATCGCGTTTAAAAATTACGCGACCAGTAACGCTCTCGGTTTTTCCAGAAGGTGTATCAGTTGCTAAATCTTTAAAGCGCTCGCGAATCTCTTTTAGTGAAGCGGTTCTTGGAACCGAGACAGGATAAGGAGTAACGCCCCGGGCAATTAAGGCATCGCGCTTTTCACGGCGAATCCGTAATTGTTCTGGAAGGTCATTCTCCGTCATAGTGATGGCAGTCTAGCCATTTCGTTCATGAACTAGGCGTAAGCCAATCAGCGTTAAATCAGGTTCATGAAAATCAAGGGTCTCGCTAATGCCAAGAACTAGTGGTGCTAATCCACCAGTTGCTATGACAGAGACTTTCTTATTATTTGGATAGAGCTCTGCTAATTCATCTGTGATTCGCTCAACTAATCCATCAACTTGGCCAGCAAAGCCAAAGATAGTTCCGGATTGCAAAGCCTCAACGGTATTTTTTCCAATTACAGATTTTGGTTTTATCAATTCAACTTTTCGCAATTGTGCAGCGCGGGCAGCCAAAGCTTCAACAGAAATTTCAATACCTGGCGCTAGCGCGCCACCTAGAAATTCACCCTTTGGTGAGACAACATCTAAATTAGTAGAAGTTCCGAAATCAACAACAATTGCCGCGCCTTCTTTGCCATAAAGATGATGCGCAGCAAGAGTATTTACAATTCGATCAGCGCCAATCTCCTTTGGATTATCGACTAATAATGGAACGCCAGTCTTTACACCTGGTTCAATGATTGTGGTTCTAATATCGCGGAAATAGGAATCCACCATAGAGCGTGCTTCTCGCAATACTGATGGCACTGTTGAACAGATTGAAAGTCCAGAGATTGTGTAACCTGTAATAAGCGAGCGCCACTGGAGCCAGATCTCATCTGCGGTATCGCGCGCATCTGTCTTAACTCGCCAGCTATCAACTAGTTCATCTTCATGGAAGATTCCAAGAACGGTATTGGTATTTCCGATATCAACTGTAAGTAACATTAAAAATCCAATCCAATATCTAGTATCGGGGCCGAATGTGTTAGGGCGCCGATTGCCAAATAGTCGACGCCGGTCTCGGCATAACTCTTAGCATTTGCCAGAGTCAGACCACCGGATGACTCAAGCAAAGTTTTGGTCTCTCTAGTTAGTTCAACTGCTGCCTTCGTCATCTCAATCGACATGTTGTCGAGCAAGACGATTTCAGGATTACTTTGTAACGCCTCTTTTAACTGTTCGATGGAATCAACTTCAACTTCGACTGGCATACCAGGAAATGTGGCACGCACTTTATTGATTGCTTCAGTAATCGAACCAGCAGCCGCGATGTGATTATCTTTAATGATTGCACCATCTGAAAGATTCATTCGATGGTTCTCGCCACCGCCCATTCGAACTGCAAATTTCTCTAATTGCCGTAACCCAGGCGTTGTCTTTCGGGTATCGCGGATTACAGCGCCAGTTCCAGAAACTTCTTTTACCCAAGCGTTGGTTA
>CAZCQR010000089.1:0-3342 GCA_964500885.1 uncultured Clavibacter sp. | reverse complement strand
CATTACTTGGACTTAAAGAGAACGTCATCATCGGTAAGTTGATCCCAGCAGGTACTGGACTTGCGCGTTATCGCAATGTTCGAGTTGAACCTACTGAGGAAGCAAAGGCAGCTGTTTATGCCGCTTACGATGAGTACGACTACACACCATTTGAGTCAACTGGTTCAGGTGAAGCAGTTCGCCTAGACGAGTTCGGCGCAGAATCTCGCTAATAGCGAAGTGAGCGTTTTAGATCGCTTCCGACTTGATGGCAAGGTAGCAGTTGTTACCGGTGCATCATCAGGGCTCGGAGTCGCATTTGCTAAAGCGCTTGCAGAAGCAGGAGCAGATTTAATTCTTGGCGCTCGTCGCGAAGAGAGATTAACTACGACCGGCCAGCTTGTTGAAGCTGCCGGTCGTAAGTATTTCGCAAAGAAAACTGATGTAACTAAGCCAGAAGATTGTGAAGCGCTAATCGCATTTGCCATCGAAAAACTTGGCAAGGTTGATATTTTGATTAATAACGCAGGGGTTGCAAATGCGATTCCAGCAACTAAAGAATCACCGGAACAATTTCGCCAAGTTCTCGACACCAATTTGATGGGCTCTTATTGGATGGCGCAGGCATTTGCGAAGGCAAATACTGAAGGTGGCGCAATTGTTAATGTTGCAAGCATCTTGGGAATAAAGCCTCAAGGTTTGCCACAAGCAGCTTATGTCTCAAGCAAAGCTGGGCTAATCGGTTTGACTAAAGATTTGGCTTCCCAATGGACCGCTCGAAAGAAGATTCGTGTCAATGCGATTGCCCCTGGACTATTTCCTTCAGAGATGGGCGACTCACTTCCGCCAGAATCAATTGAATATATAAAGCGCGTCACCCCAATGGGACGTTTAGGCGATCCCGATGAATTAGCTGCAACCTTGGTTTGGCTAGTAAGTGATGCCGCAAGTTATGTAACGGGAATTACTGTGCCAGTTGATGGCGGATTGGTAATGCCTTAACCGCTAATTAAGGCGTGTAGGCCAACTTCGACCATATCGTTAAGGGTGCGTTCGCGAGCATCTGAATCCATTGCTTCGTGAGTAAAGACATGATCTGAGATTGTCATAATTGCAAGAGCGCGACGATTCTTTCGAGCGGCAATTGAATAGAGCTGGTTGGCTTCCATTTCAAGAGCAAGTACGCCATGCTCCTTTAGCTTCTTCGCCGCATCTGTTTCATCATAGAAAAAGTCCATTGAAGAGACGCCACCAACATGGACGCGTTCAAATTTCTTGCTGGCTTCATATGCCGCCATCAATAAATGGAAATCACAATTTGGTGCAAAGTCGAGACCATTTGTAAATCGACGATTGATATTGGAATCTGTGGAGGCGGTCATGGCGAGAATCAAATCGCCAACTTTTGTCTTATCTTGGAGACCACCAGCGGTACCGATTCGAATCGCAACTTGAACATCGTATTCATTAAATAATTCAGTTACATAAATTGAGGCAGATGGCAGACCCATTCCGGTTCCTTGAACGGAGACGCGCTCGCCTTTATAAGTACCGGTAAAGCCAAACATATTTCGAACCGAGTTGTATTGCTTTACATTCTCTAAATAATTTTCGGCAACCCATTTAGCTCGAAGTGGATCTCCGGGAAGAAGGATTCGTTCTGCAATCTCACCTTTTGCGGCACCGATATGTACGCTCATAGTTAGCGAAGGATAACAAGAACGGCGGCGATGAAATGCGTAACGAAGGCAGCGGCGGTCATTGCATGAAATAACTCATGGAAACCAAACCAATTAATTGAGAAATTTGGACGCTTAATCGCATAGATAATTGCACCTGCTGAATAGAGCACGCCACCAAGTGCAATCAAGGTAAAGACCAATAACCCACCGCTTCGATAAAAATCAGGGAAGTAGAAGAAAGCGGCCCAACCAAGTCCCAAATAAATAGGTACATATAGCCAACGGGGCGCGGTAAGCCAGAAAACGCGGAAGATGCCAGAGAGCAAAGCTCCACCCCAGACAATTGAAAGGAGGATTACCGCCTGTTCTTTCTCCAATAAATATATAGAGAACGGGGTATAGGTGCCGGCAATTAATAATGGAATATTTGCATGATCTATCCGGCGCCAGACTGCCTTTGCAGCAGGGCTCCAAGGAACTCGGTGATAGATGGCGCTACAGGTAAATAATGAAACTGCTGTGAGAGTAAAGATGGTAAGCGTTATACGACCTCGAAGCTCCGAGGTAATAGTGATCAGAGTTAATCCCGCGACAAGTGATAGCGGGGACATTATTAAATGAATAATCCCGCGCAATTTCGGTCTACTTAATACGTTCATAAACCATCTTCATACTCTTATCAAAGGTGAGCAATCGAGCATTATTTTCAATTGCAGTAGCAATGACGATTGCATCAGCCAAAGATACCTTCTGCATAGATCTAATCTCGGCGGCGCGCACTGCTATCTCTGCCGTAACGGAAGTGATGGATGAAAAGGATTTTTGAATCTGATTTAGCGTTCCAGAGACACTGCCCGAATCGCTACTTTCAAAGTCAACAAGTAATTCTGCAAGTACTAATGAACTCATTGCAGGAGCTGAATTAAGTTCTTCTAACTCGCGAAGGGCTTGCTTGTGATGAGAGTCTTCTGGGTTAAAGAGGGCGATTAACCACGACGTGTCTGCATGGCTTTTCTCTCCCACTCTTCACGCTCCTTTTTGTAATCGAAATTTTGCCCCAGTCTTGGCATCGTGCCTGCCATTGTACGAAGCGTCTTTTTCCACTCTTGTTCTGCAGCGGGCGCAAGAACAATTCGCTCTTCTTTATCAATCATAAATTTAATTTGATCGCCGGGTTTCAAATTTACCTCTCGTAAGACGTCAATCGGAATCGTTATTTGATTTTTGGAACTTATCCGAGACGTAGTGGCTCGACCGCGCCGCGATTTAGTAATTGTGGATTTCCGGGGGGCCCGCTTAGCCTTTACTTTGTTAGCCATAAGTAAAGGCTAACTACTTTTTGGCCGGCGTGTCGGGGGTCAAAAAGCGGCGTGTTTAACTGGTTATCCCGTTTTGACCGTCTCGCCTGCCTTCCTATAGCCTCGCGCCCTTGTGTCCGTAGGGACGACACACCCGACCGCGTGGGTCGGAGTATGAACGAGATGGAGATAAGTAGTGCCAACAATTCAGCAGTTGGTCCGAAAGGGTCGCGTTGATAAGTCTGACAAGACAACAACGCCTGCTCTTAAAGGAAGTCCGCAACGTCGTGGCGTTTGCACGCGCGTTTACACAACAACTCCAAAGAAACCGAACTCTGCACTTCGTAAAGTTGCACGTGTTCGTTTAACAAGTGGAATGGAAG
>CAZCQR010000088.1:0-3384 GCA_964500885.1 uncultured Clavibacter sp. | reverse complement strand
GGTTGAACAACTCATGAGTAGGGTAGACGCTTTTCCTTAAGTGTGGCCAAGGTCGTCCATTCCAGGGCGAAGTAGGTTGCACCGCTCGCTTCAAACCGAAGTTCGAGTAAACCGATTGATTCAATTGATAATCGATTATTGATTGAACTAAAGCCCACGGAGGCCAATTTGTTAACAACCATGGAGTTAACTTCAACTCAATGGGGCGCCGTATATAACGTCCTTTCATTCGGACTTGTATCGATGCTCGCAACAACCGTATACACCCTTGTTTCACAGAATCGAGTACTTCCTAAGTACCGTAATGCGCTAGTTCTATCCTCGATGGTTACTTTCATCGCTGGTTACCACTACATCCGCATCTTCGATTCATTCCACAAGTCATCAATGATCGAAGGAAATGTTGGCAAGGTTGTAACAGCAGGTCATCCAGATGCATTTAACGAGGCATATCGTTATGTTGACTGGATTCTTACCGTGCCGCTACTTCTAGTAGAAGTTATCGCGGTACTTGCGCTTGCTAAAGAAGCTTCAAAGTCACTGATTACACGTCTGGTTCCTGCATCTGCAGCCATGATCGCTCTTGGTTACCCAGGAGAAGTTTCAAGTGATCAGGGAACAAAGATTCTTTACGGCGTTCTATCAACACTTCCTTTCCTTTACATCCTCTACATCCTCTTCGTAGAGCTAGGTAAGTCACTTGATCGTCAGCCTGAAGGAGTCGCCGCAACTGTCGGTCGACTACGCCTTCTACTGATCGCATCATGGGGCGTTTACCCAATTTCATACCTACTTCCAATCATCGATGCTGCTGGTGCGGCGAGCGCAGGCTCATTCACCGGTCGCCAGATTGGTTACACAATCGCAGATGTCCTCGCAAAGTGCGTATGGGGTCTAACAATTGTGAAGATTGCAAGAATGAAATCAATCGCAGAAGGTATGAAAGACGACCACTAATTTCGCTGGTTAAAACTAGCTAAATTATTTGAACGGGGCTCGGGAAACCGGGCCCCGTTCACATTTAATCGCCATCAATCAAGAGTTCAAGTAAAGATTGTTGTAGCCAACCTAGCCATGAATAAACTGCATAAACTGCTTTCATCGGATCGTTTTCAGTCATTAATTCAAATCTCTGAGCGCTCTTTTCTGTGGAATCATCTGGCACGCTCCGCTCTCCTATTCCAAGTCGAACTGCCAGCGCAAGCCTTAGATCATTTAATGTAGTGAGCCATGCCTGTATATCTCTAGAATCAATAACAACTTTAAAGATACTTCTATCGACTGGCTGATCTGAATTCCATTCTGTATCGCTTTGCAATTCACTTGGGAGTAAAGCTTCATAAACTATATGAGCAGCAGACCGCTTTTTTTCTCGCAATCCAGATTCAGTATATCTGCGAAATTCTGCTGCATCGCTTTCGTCAGAATAAGCGTTAGGTAATAGCCGCCTTAAAACTGGATCATCAGGTGGTGCATCGTTTCCAGAAGAGCCGAATAAGTTCATCAACGGGTCAGAGTGATCACCAGTCACCGACGAATCTCCAAGGAGTTCTAGTAATTGCTCCAAGAGATTTATCAGGACTTGTGATTCTTGTGTTGTAAAGGTGATTGTGGTGAAACCTTGCTCATTGCGCAGAAACTTTGAACTCATACTTCAGAGCTCATCTGCTCGTTGAATTGTCGCCCAAAGTCCATATTCATGAAGTTGTTGGACATCTCGCTCCATTTCTTCCCTGGTTCCGGAAGAAACGGTTGCTTTTCCTTCGTTATGAACTTTCATCATCAACTCATGCGCTTTTTCTTTTGAATATCCAAAGACAACCATAAATACATGGGTCACATATGTCATTAAGTTAACTGGATCATCCCAAACAACACATATCCAAGGTCTATCAGATTTGAGATTTAATTCAATCTCTGAATCGGTAAGTGTTCCAACCATTTCTAACTCTTTGGATCTGATGGCTCTTTGCGAAGCCCGGCATAAATCTCTTTACATGTAGGACAGATTGGAAAATTTTTGGGGTCTCTATTCGGTATCCATTTCTTACCGCATAGCGCAGTTACAGGTTTGCCGGTTACTGCTGATTCAACAATCTTCTCTTTCTTTACATAATGAGCAAAGCGCTCATGGTCGCCAGATTCGAGCTCCTGTCTCTCCTCTGTCATTGTTGATTCTTCGAGCAGATCGTTGCCGCGCCTCGTGAAGAGTCCCATTCGAATTGGCATGAGTGAATGATAGGAGAGGTTGATTAAGATGGGCAGATGAAGGATCTTCTCCGTACCGACGACTTAACGCGGTCGCAAATAGATACCTTGCTGGCAACCGCTCGTGAATTCGCCAAAGATCCAATGCGTAGCTCGACCGCTCTTGCGAACAAGACCGTTGCTATCTATATGACAAAACCTTCAACTAGAACTCGTTTGGCCTCCGAGACCGCTGTAGCGCATTTAGGCGGTATCCCAATCTTTCTTCGCGGTGATGAATTACAGATTGGTCGCGGCGAAACAATCTCCGATACCGCAAAAATTATTAGCCAATTCGCTTCGGCTTTAATTATTCGCACCTTTAAGCAGAGCGACGTAAACGAATTGGGTGCGGCGGCAAGTATTCCAGTTATAAATGCACTTACCGATGAAGACCATCCAACTCAATTACTTGCAGATTGGGTAGTAATTACCGAAAAGTTTGGTAGCGATCTTTCCGGAAGAAAACTTGTGTATTTAGGCGATGGCAACAATATGGCTAACTCTTGGCTATTGATGGGTGCGATTATGGGTGCACATGTAGTTGCTATAACACCAACTGGAAAGTTTGGAGTAAATCCTGAAGTAGTAAAGCGAGCTGAAGATCTTGCCAAGTTAAGTGGCGGAAAAGTAGAAGTTTCGAATGATCCAAGTTACGCAACGGATGCATCCGTTCTATACACTGATGTTTGGCTATCTATGGGAGATTCGGAGAGCGAACGTAGCGAACGGATAAAAGCGTTGAGCCCATACGCTGTTACAGAAGAATTGCTGGCGCTAGCCCTCAAAGATGCAATCTTCATGCATTGTTTACCGGCGCACCGGGGTGAAGAAGTTGCAGCTAGTGTGATTGATGGCGGACGATCCGTTGTGTGGCAACAAGCATTTCATCGGCGAACAACCATTCAAGCTCTTCTCTATCATCTGACTCGCGGAGATCTCTGATATGAAAATCTTCGTACCAAAAGAGGTAAAAGCTGGCGAACGTAGAGTTGCACTAGTTCCAGATGTAATTTCAAAGTTAACTCGAGCTGGATTTTCCGTCGTAATTGAAAGCGGGGCTGGAAATAATTCGAGCGCCAGCGATAGCGAGTTTGAGAAAGCTGGCGCCACCATTGCAAAATCAGAAGCGATTAG
>CAZCQR010000087.1:0-3400 GCA_964500885.1 uncultured Clavibacter sp. | reverse complement strand
TACCAATTTCATTCGCTTTTGCAACTGCCCAATCAGGAGTTAGTAAACGCGCCTTATCGGGAGCCGGATTTATGTGATCCGTAAGTTCTCGCACATACCCGTTACGAATAAACACTTGATATTCATCCCAGTCGCGCTCCTTTGGAAATTGTTTGTTTATTTCCCTTAGAAGGGCTATCTCTTCCATCGTTAATGAGCGATTACTGCCGCTTTCGGCCGACTGCAGAGTATTGGAAGGTAGCTCAAGATATTTGTTTATTTCATTAAAGAGAAATGCCGGTTGAGCTTCGTTAACTATCAAAACTGTGACATTTGAAGAACCAAAAACATCTGCCCATCTTGCAATTACCTGACCATGGAAATGTCGCTTCCAAAAAGTAGGATTTATTTTAGATTCGCCCGGCTTATCTAGAACTGAGTGAAGCCATTCCTCATAATCTGCTGTGATTCCATACTTCAAATATTGTTGATAGGAAGATGGAAGCAACTTGGCTAACGGTCGAAGCGTAAAGAGCAATTTTACTTCTCGAGATTTGAAAGATGAATGTATTTTTCGAATCTGATCTCCAGATAGCTCAGAGAAGAATTCACTGCTAATGATGACTTTCTCTTCTTTTTCTCGCTCTATAACCGCTGCGGATTTCTCCCATAATTTTGTTGATTCCCGTTCACCTCCGCGCTTAGCCCATCCCCACGGCTTCTGGCTTAAAGACCAGGCTAAGCGATGATGTGCTTTGTGGCCGAAGTTTGGGTAATTAACATTAAGTTCGAGAAGTTCTTTACGGTTTAAATGAAATGACTCTTGGAGGGCAGTAGTTCCAGATTTATGAAAACCAGCATGGATAATTACTTGTTTCATAAGGTCAGCTTTCATTAACTGATAAAGAATTAGCAGCTGCTTTAATTATAGGCAACGCATCATCTATTGAGCTAAAGAAAGTTGCATTAATTTGAATCCAAATTCCGTTGATTAGATAGTTGATTGCCCAAACATGGTACTCACCTTCTCCTTGAGTTCCTTCAGTTAAAACATAAGCGGAAGTTTCATCAACATCTGGTAAATCAATTACTTGTTGGCCAAATCCTTGCCATTCTTTTGCTCTAGTTTCGAAAAGATTATCATCATTCGGAGCCCACAAAATTGTTGCACCGATTTCCGCTTCCTGAATTCCATAACTACAAGCAAGTCCACCGTTGTTTATCGCTGCATAAAGATCTGTTCCCTCTGCTGGTTCCCAAGGGGTATCTATAAACTTAGGGTTCGGAATTGAATCCGGAAAAGCCGCAAGGACTTTGGTATCTTCACAATTTTTTGGTACAGAGTATGAATCTTGCGTTTCACTAGATGCACAACTTGTTAGAAGCGATAAAGAAGTTATGATTGCAAGAATTTTCATTTAACACTTTCATGCTTCGTAGAAACTTCGACTGGGACGGGGCATGGTGCGCCATCACAACAGTTAGTTTTGGAATGACATGTGGGGCAGAGCCAACGAGTGGCAATTGGATCATATGGAGCGCCACAGAAATCACACGGCATCTGATTGTTTGCGCTCATGCGTGCATTATTGCCTAATCCACACTCCCAATATGGCAGCGGCGATGCCCAAAAAATAATTTCCTAAGAGATTCACAGCAAACTCACGCACTTTAGATCGTTGGATAAAGAGGTCTAGCGAGAAAGCCGACCAAGTAGTTAAAGCTCCGCAGAAGCCAAGTAATGCGTAGCCAAGTTGGCTCTGATCATTTGAGATAACTCCCATTAGAAACGATCCAAATACATTAACAATCAGGATTCCTATAGGAAATCGATAGTTACTTCTAAAGAAAGTATCTATGACATACCGAGTTGGTGCACCAATTCCGGCTCCAAGGGCAAAAAAGAGAATTTTCATTTCGCCACCTTTGGCGCAATCAGATAAAGAATTGCAAGGCTAGCTAAGACAGTGCCGTAAAAATACCCAACGACAAGCAGATCGATACGTTCTGCGTAAATCAAGGCAACTGATGAGAAAGTTGTCATGCCACCTGCAAATCCTGGAATCCAAAAAAGTTTACTTAATTCTGTTGGAACTATTCTAAATGCAAATATTCCTGCAACAGCAACGCCAATCAGATTGGCAATAAAAATTGCAATTGGATAGCTGGCGATAGTTTCTGTTAGTAGATAACGGGAAAGTGACCCGGCAATACCACCGAGCGCAACAATTCCGAGTTTTTTCACGCCCGCCTAATTAATTTGTTGGCAAGGCCCGAGAAGATACTTATTAATAGACTGCCTACTAATGCAGAGGTAAATCTATCGATGGTTAATGTATCGCTCCATCGGTCAGTAAGCATGAGCATCGCTGCATTGATTACAAAGATAAATAATCCGAAAGTCAGAATGACAGCCGGTAAGGTAAATAGTTTAAGGAGTGAACCAATAACGGTATTTATTAACCCAAAGAGCGCAGCAACCCAGAAATAATTCCAGGCACCTGGAGAAATCTGAATGCCATCGACAATCTGAGTGGTTAACCAGAATGCGCCGGCCAGTACCGCCCAACGCAGTACTAGTGACATTAGTTGATCTCTTCTCGCTTACGAATCTTTGAGCCAAGCCAGCGAACTGGATCGTATTTAACATCAACTACGCGCTCTTTCATCGGAATAATCGCGTTGTCAGTAATCTTGATGTGTTCTGGGCAAACTTCGGTACAGCACTTGGTGATATTGCACATGCCAAGGCCATGTTCTTCTTGCGCCTTCTGCTTACGGTTACGAAGTCGATCAAGTGGGTGCATATCTAGTTCTGCAATTCGAATAAAGAATCGTGGGCCAGCAAATGACTTCTTATTCTCTTCATGATCACGAACTACGTGGCAAGTGTTCTGACAGAGGAAGCATTCAATACATTTACGGAACTCTTGGCTACGCTCAACATCGACCTGTTGCATCCGGTATTCGCCAGGCTTGAGATCAGTTGGGCCCTCAAATGCAGGTACTTCCATCGCTTTCTTATAGTTATAGGAAACATCTGTAACAAGGTCCTTAATTACTGGAAATGCGCGAAGTGGTGTGACCGTAATGGTTTCATCTTCAGAATAGGAATTCATTCGCGTCATACATGCAAGACGTGGCTTACCGTTGATTTCCATTGAACAAGATCCACATTTTCCAGCTTTGCAATTCCATCGAACTGCAAGATCAGACATTTGCGTAGCTTGCACGCGGTGAATTACATCTAGGACAACTTCGCCTTCATTGGCTTCGACTGTGACATCCTTGAACTCGCCATTCTTGGAATCGCCACGCCAGATTCGCATCTTCACTTTGCGGCTCATGATCCACCTTTCGCAAGTTCATTCTCTGTGAAATATTTCTTTAGTTCATCCATTTCAAATAAATCTAAAAGTTC
>CAZCQR010000086.1:0-3406 GCA_964500885.1 uncultured Clavibacter sp. | reverse complement strand
GCTTAAAGCAAGGCGGTGGCGATAATGGCCATAATGGCTTAAAGAGCATCACCTCAGTTTTAGGTGCTGATTACTTCCGAATTCGAATGGGAATCGGTAGACCAGTTGGCCAGCAAGATCCAGCCGACTTTGTATTAAAACCATTTAACGCAACAGAGAGAAAAGGGATTCCAGATTTCTTGACTAAAGGTGCTAACGCTGTTGAAGAACTAATCTCAAGCGGATTGAATTTAGCGCAATCTAAGTTTAATTAGGTCAAGAACGCTGGAAAAGTAAATTTAACTCCGAAATCTCCTGTAGCGCTGCGGTAAACATCAAGACTTCCCCGCATTTTCCTTGTTGCTCCATTCATTATATTGAAACCTAATCCAGAGCCTCCTTTTTCGAAGGAACGCGATGCATTAAATCTAGTAGTGAGTTTCTCAAAATCTAATGAATCTATAGATTGGTTATCCCACTGATTTTCAACTTGGAGAACGATATTTTTTTCACTTCTATATGCGCGAAGAGAAACGTTTGCATATGAATCTGAATGCCGTTCAATATTTCCTAAAACATTTCGAATCAATCGAATAAGCAAATCGTCTGTACTTAACAAAATCATATCCGGATCTATGGATTCACTAATCTCGCGATTCGGATTACGTTCTGAGAAAATTGATACTTCACTTTTCAGTAGATTACTAAAGTTTATAGGTCGCAAAGTTTCGTCAACTATAGTTTCTTGTTCCAGAAAATCTAAAAGTGAATTTATGTTTCGTTCGGCCCTATTGGACTCTTCCAATAAAAGATCGATTCTCGGCTCTTCAGGTGTTTTTTCTGGGTGAGCTTTCCACAAATCTAAATACCCCTTTATCACCGTTAGCGGTGTTCGAAGTTCATGCGAGGCATCAGCTATAAATTCCCTTAAAAAGCGATTACGCTCTTTTTCGGCTTCAAGTCGATCTAATGTTTGAATCTCAGTTATTGCTCGTTTCACATCACGAGCGATTACTTTTCGAAGTAATGAGAGCGAAATAAAGGAACTAATCAAAAGAAAAGAGATTAAATAGAGGTAATTGCGATTTTTTCCGCCAGCAATTTCTCTCAAATCTGCGACTACTAATAGTTTATCTCCACCACCAATTTCAATACTTTTGATTCGAAAGTTTTCTATTGTTGTAAGGCTTTTTAATTGCTGTGAATCTACTTTCAAATCTCTTTTTAATTCATTGGATAGATTTACAACCTGTTCCAAAACTGGAAGTAACTCTCCATTAGCATCTAAAAGTATTAGTGAAAGATTGTTACTAGAAGCGCTAGCCAAGGAAAGTGCTTCGCTAAGGAGTGACTCCTCACCACTCTTAGTTGCTTGAGAAATTTGATTAATTTCATTATCTAAAGAACGAACCTGAGCTCGATAAGTACTTTCGACGAGGGTCAAACCTAGAATGACAGTAATTGCTGTTGTGAGAGTAACAGTAAATATTGTTAAACGCTTCTGTAAAGTCAATTTACTTGGCCTTTACTTGAAAGCCTATGCCGCGAATTGTCTTGATACCTTCAAAACCATTTCTATGCAATTTTTTACGGAGATAGGAAATATAAGTGTCGACAACCGTTGTTGTTGTATTAAAACTATAACCCCAAATCTCATCTAAAAGGCGTTCCTTTGTGACTACACGACCTTGATTTTGAAGCAAATAGTGAAGAAGTCGAAATTCTGTCTTAGATAGGTCTATCAATTCGTCATCAAAGAAGACTTCGTAAGTCTCTTCTGAGAGTCGGATCGGCCCTGCAATGAGTTCGGTCTTTTTCTCTTGAACATTTGTCCTTTTCAAAACGGTATTTATTCGCATGATTACTTCTTCGACATTAAATGGTTTTGATATGTAGTCATCAGCACCGATTCGGAGCCCCTCAATCACATCCATCTTTTCGTTGCGAGCCGATAGAAAAAGGACAGGGAGATGAGTATCAAGTTTGCGAACCTCTTCTAGTAATTGAAAACCGTTCATACCGGGCATATTTACGTCAAAGAGAGCTAGATCGAAATTTGATGACCGGATAGCTTGAAGCGCCGAAGAACCACCTTCCTTTGTCTCAGGCTCAAATCCGGCAATCCGCAACATTTCTGCAAGTAGATTCCGAATGCTCAATTCATCATCTACAACTAAGACTTTAATCTTTTGGGCCACGCATGCAGGATAAGGTACGAAAGATGAATTTTGGCGAGTTACAGAAAAAGAGATGATTCTTCACAAGATATTCACAAGAATCAATGGGAGTCTTCAGCCATGAAAATAGTTGTTCGAGTCAGTGCCTTTCTGCTGATTGCAACTCTAATGTCCTCTGCTGCTCGCGCCGATATTACAACAACTCTTGATTGTGCCAATTTAGGTAAAACCTACGCATCGGTCCTAACCAATTTTTCCTCAATTTTAAATCCTACTAAAGATGATTTTAAAATTGTTAAGAAGGAAAGAAAGTTAGCGGAACGCCAATATAGAGGCTGTACCAAAGAGATTAATCGAGAATTCAAATCGGAACTAAAAAGAATTAAAGATCTATATCCGCGCCTTGAAGGGCAGACAGAATTAAATCTAAAGAATAAAGCGGAGAAAGATAAAGCAATTGCGACGGCGATAATTGCACGAGATGCAAAAATCCAAGCGCTACCAATACTTCCTCCGCTTCCAGCATTTCAACGTTAAATCCAAAAAAATCAATATAAAATCAATTAGGTTTCACAGAACTTTCCAAAAGTAAGAATCTAGATTTATCTTGACGTCAAAGATTGACGTTTCTTCCTAGAGAGGTCAAAATGAAGAAAAATATCACCGCAATTGCTTTAGCGTTTGCAGTTCTTGCAACGCCAAGTGCATTTGCAGATACAAGCACGGATAAAGCAGTAGTCAAGCAACAGCGTGCTGAATACAAGATTGCAGCAAAGGCTTATAAAGAGGCAAAGAAAGCTGCTGCAGCACAAATTAAGGCGGCAAAGGCAGCATTTGATGCAGTTAGAAATAGTGAAACTGCAACTGATGCTGAAAAGCAAGCGGCCCGCGAAGCTTTTACAGCTGCTAAGCAGACTGCGAAAGCTTCGATTCCTACAAAGCCGGTTAAGCCAGTTAGAACAGCACAAACTAATCCGTAAATAAATAGCAATTAAGTTAGTGCGGGTCTAACAATTGGGCCCGCACTTATCTTTTGAGTATCCTTATCAAGCAGCCCCCTCCCTTTCGGGAAGCGGGGCCTATCGGCGTTTACAGGTAAGGGAAGTTAATGAGCAAGTTAGGCGGGATTGCCAAACTCTCTAAAGAGAGTCTGGCAAAGTTGAGCGCGAGTGATCGATTGATCGCACCGCTTTCGGCATTCCCACAATTAATCGCCGCCAGAGCAGCCGATAAGAAACTGGTACTTGTTA
>CAZCQR010000085.1:0-3414 GCA_964500885.1 uncultured Clavibacter sp. | reverse complement strand
AGAGTTACGCACCATCGAAAGTTCGTGGTCGACCCCACAATTACTCGATGCGCTCCACCATGCATTAACTGGCGCCGGCCCTGCCCTTGCTACTTCAAATATCGCATCTCAAGTCAGTTCTGAGATTGCACTTGTTGTAACTACATCCGGATCAACTGGTGAACCTAAAGCGGTCGCACTCTCTGCAAAAGCACTAATTGCAAATGCCAGAGCAACTCATAAATATCTTGGTGCAAAAGTTGGTGAGCGTTGGTCATTACTTCTTCCAACTACACATATTGCAGGCTTAAATGTTCTAGTTCGCTCTATCGAACTTGGCACAACTCCAGTTACCGTCGATAACCAAGCAGATTTCACAGCAATTGTTCCAACTCAATTACATCGAGCACTTACTGGTGATGCAAAACTTCTAACTCATTTAAAGGGATGCAAAGCTGTCCTTGTAGGTGGCGGCCCGCTTTCAGAAGAACTTCGAGCCAGCGCAACTGCAAAAGGAATCAAAGTTGTGACTACTTACGGCGCAACCGAGAGTTGCGGTGGAGTCGTTTATGACGGATCACCTCTAGAAGGCGTCGAGATTTCAATTATTGATGGTCGAATTTCGCTTCGTGGCCCACAACTTGCTACTTCCTATTTAAATGGCGAGATTCCAATTAAGGATGGTTGGTTAATCACTTCTGACTTGGGCGAAATCATTGATGGCAAATTAAAAGTAGTTGGAAGAGTTGATGATCAGATTATCTCTGGCGGTGAGAAGATTTCCTTAAGTGCGGTTGAAAGTTATCTCCGAAATGAATTCGCTAATCAAGAGATTGCTGCTTTTAGTAAGAAAGATAGTGAGTGGGGCGAGAAACTCTGTATCGCAACTACGCAAGCAATCTCGATCGATTTAGTTGCCAGCAAATTAAAGGCGCGCTTTGGTAATCATGCTGCGCCAAAAGAAATTCATACCGTAAATGCAATTCCTTACTTATCACTTGGAAAACCAGATCGAAAGCGATTAGCAAATGACTTCGCGTGAGCAATGGATCGCCGGTGCTCGGCCAAAGACACTTCCAGCTGCGATTGCACCGGTAATAGTTGGAACTGCATTTGCTGGTTACAACGCGCAGGTCACTAATTTCTTTCTCGCTTTAATTGTTGGACTGGCACTGCAAATCGGCGTTAATTACGCAAATGATTATTCAGATGGAATAAAGGGCATAGACGATGATCGGATTGGCCCGATGCGCTTAGTTGGTTCTGGCGCAGCTACACCTGCTGCGGTAAAGCGCGCGGCATACCTTTCTTTCTTAGTCGCCGCATTTGCCGGATTAATTCTTTCAGCGCGGACCAGTTGGTTCCTATTAATTATTGGCTTTCTGGCAATCATCGCTGCTTGGACTTATACCGGTGGCGCAAAGCCCTACGGATATATCGCACTTGGTGAAGTTGCAGTCTTTATCTTCTTTGGTTTAGTAGCAACGCTTGGTACTTATTATGTGCAAGTTAATTCAATTTCATTTGAAGTTGTTCTCGCAAGTATTGCAATGGGTTTACTGGCTTCTGCGTTATTAGTTATAAATAATTTACGAGATTTATCTAAAGATGCCGCGGCCGGCAAGTACACGCTCGCTGTTAAGTTAGGCGAGAAGAGAACTCGAACTCTTTATAAAGCTCTGCTGGTGCTGCCAATCCTCATTGCACTCGGGCTGGTGCCCACTTCCTCTTATTTTCTCTTGACGATAGCGGTCCTACCTCAAATTCGCTCGGCTTTTAAGGTTATAAGAAGTGCAACTGGCGCTGCGCTAATCGATTTATTGGCAAAGACTGGGCAGATTCAGATGATCTACGCCCTTGCTTTATCGCTCGCATCTTTACTGGCCGCTAGATAAAATAGAAACATGATCCGCTTAGCAGTCATCGCGCTAATCATCATTACTGCGCTTACGATCTATTCGATAATTGATTGCTCACGCGCACCGGAAAGTTCCATCCGCGCTCTGCCAAAATGGGCCTGGTTAGTAATTATTATCTTTGTTCCTGGAATCGGTTCAGTTGCTTGGATTATTGCGGGACGACCAAGTGGTCCAGGACGGCCTAAGAAAAATAAAAAGATTATTCCGCCAGATGACAATCCAGATTGGCTTAAGAAGTTATAAACCGCTGTAGGTATGTCGTCCGGTACCCCAGATATTTACATAAACATAGTTAAATAAATAAGCAGAGCCAGCAATTAAAGATAGCCAGGCAGCTTTTCTACCTTTCCATCCTGCAGTAACTCGGGCATGTAAATAAGCCGCGTAAAGAATCCAAGTAATAAATGACCAGGTCTCTTTTGGATCCCAGCCCCAATATCTTCCCCAAGCCGCTTCTGCCCAGATCGCGCCAGCGATAATTGCGAAGGTCCAAAGTGGAAAGACAAATGCAACTAAGCGATAGGAAAGTTGATCAAGAATTTCAAGGGATGGAAAGCGTTTTGCAAATCCACTTCGCTCACCAGTTCGCTCCATCCGATCGAGCCAGAGATAAGTTGCCGCAACTGTATTTGAAAGTAAGAAAACGCCACCAGAGATAATTGCAGCGGCTACGTGAACAACTAACCAAGTTGATTGTAGAGCAGGCACAAGAGGTGCGCTTGGTCGGTATAACAAAGTTATTGCAGTTCCAAGGATTACTAAAATTAGAATTGAGATTGGTAATCCCAACCAACGAAGATCATATTTTCGACCGAGTACTAGGTACGCAATTGCAAAGGTAAGGGCGCCGGTAATTGAAAACTCATACATATTTCCCCACGGAACTCGAGATGCAGAGAGGCCACGAGTAAGTACGCCAAGTAACAATGCAACTGTTCCAATAATGAAGAAGATTGTTGCAGTGCGATTGGAGCGGATCGTATTGCCGCGATCCATGCCCCCGCTACGAACTGAAAAGGCTGTTGCAAAGGTATAAAGAAGGAAGGCAATCGCAAAGGTAAATAGCGAGATATAGATAAGGTCATTTGAAACATATGCCCAATCACTATTACTCATTATTTATCAGCCTCCTGATCTCATCTTCTAAACCTGGTAAGCGATTTAACGCTAACCCAGCTACTGCAATCTGCTTTCCATTACTTCTTACATAGATTCGACGTTGTCGAATAAAGAGTGAAGCAAGCAAGCCTGCGATGGCAAAGATACTTCCAAATAGCGCCCAGCGCTTCCCTGGATCTTTAACTACTTGGAGATTTACCCAAGGAACCACGCCATTAAATGTGATTGACCCCACGCCAAACTCATAACTCTCGCCAATCGATAGCCCTTGTAATCCAATTCGCTCCATCTCTTCCGTATCAATTCGATAAACAGATTGTGGAACTCCGCTATCCATCTTTAAATCACCTTGCCAAACCGAAATCAAAAGTCTTGGATCAAGAAGTTCTGGGAATGA
>CAZCQR010000084.1:0-3460 GCA_964500885.1 uncultured Clavibacter sp. | reverse complement strand
ATAAAGTCGGCGCAGATAGTCGTGCCGCAATGCTTGCAACTAGAAGTATTAAAACTAAGAGCAAAGCTAAGGCGATAGATCTTGCAATCAGTATGGTTGATTTAACAACTTTAGAGGGTGCAGATACGCCAGGAAAAGTTCGCTCACTGGCAACCAAAGCAGTTCGCCCAGATCCAACTGATGCATCAGTTCCTCATGTCGGCGCAATCTGTGTCTACAACGATATGGTGAAAATTGCTCGTAACCAGCTCGATGCAATTGGTGGAAATGAAATTCCAGTCGCTGCGGTAGCAACTGCATTTCCTTCCGGTAGAGCATCTATGAAGGTAAAACTTCAAGATACTCAAGATGCGATTGATGCCGGCGCTAGCGAAATTGATATGGTCATTGATAGAGGGGCGTTCCTCTCTGGCCGACTCGGTGAAGTCTTCTCCGAGATAAAACAAATTAAGGAAGTTTGTGGCGATAAGGCACACCTAAAAGTTATTCTGGAGACAGGTGAATTGGCTACTTATGACAATGTGCGAAAGGCTTCGTATCTTGCGATGCTTGCTGGGGCAGATTTCATTAAGACCAGTACCGGAAAAATTTCACCAGCGGCAACACCGCCAGTTGTCCTAGTGATGCTGGAAGCAGTACGTGATTATTACAAGTTAACCGGAAAAAGGATTGGCGTTAAACCTGCCGGTGGCATCAGAACTACAAAGGATGCGATTAAGCAGTTAGTTCTAGTAAATGAGACTGCTGGTCCAGAATGGCTAACCCCTGATTTATTCCGAATTGGCGCCAGCGCTTTATTAAATGATCTGCTTCTGCAGCGGATTAAGTTAAAGAGTGGTCATTATTCAAGTGCGAATTATGTTACGGTGGATTAGTCATGACAAATGATTTTATTGAGTACGCACCAGCGCCAGAATCGCGTGCCATCGTAAATATCAATAAGGAATATGGCCATTACATCGCAGGAAAATTCGTATCTCCGCATTCTAAGAAGCGGTTTGCCACAATTAATCCAGCAACTGAAGAATTGTTGAGCAAAGTTGCCTATGGTGATGCTGCTGATATTGATAAAGCAGTTAAAGCGGCAAGAGCGGCCCTGAAGAATTGGCGAAAGCTAAAACCGCAAGAGCGCGCCAAATATCTCTTCCGGATCGCCCGAATTCTCCAAGAGCGAGCGCGAGAGTTTGCCGTTTTAGAGGCGCTGGATAATGGAAAACCAATTCGAGAAACCCGCGATATCGATATTCCACTCGCTGCAGCGCATTTCTTCTATCACGCTGGCTGGGCAGATAAATTGGAATATGCAGGTTACGGAGAAAATCCCGAGCCACATGGCGTTGTTGGCCAGATCATTCCATGGAACTTCCCATTACTAATGCTCGCTTGGAAAGTTGCACCAGCGCTTGCAACTGGAAATACCGTAGTACTTAAACCGGCAGAAACAACTCCACTAACTGCGCTCTTATTTGCAGAAGTTTGTGAGCAGGCAGAACTACCTGCAGGCGTTGTAAATATTGTTACGGGTGATGGTAAGACTGGTGCTGCGCTAGTTAATCATCGTGATATTAATAAAGTTGCATTTACTGGTTCTACAGAAGTTGGAAAGTTAATTGCTAAATCAATCGCGGCACGCGGCATTCCAGCTACCTTAGAACTTGGCGGCAAAGGTGCAAATATCGTCTTCTCTGATGCGCCAATTGATGAAGCAGTCGAAGGAATAATAAATGGGATCTTCTTTAACCAAGGCCATGTCTGTTGCGCTGGTTCACGACTTCTACTTCAAGAGAATATTGCCGATGATTTCCTAAGTAAGTTACAAGATCGAATGAAGAAGATAAGAGTTGGTGATCCACTTGATAAGAACACCGACCTTGGCGCAATCAACTCAAGCGCTCAACTTGCCAAAATTAAAGAGCTCTCTGATTCTGGTACAGCAGAAGGTGCGGAGCGTTGGAGCGCACCATGCTCGCTACCAAATAAGGGATTCTGGTTCCCACCGACAATCTTTACTGGTGTAACCGCAGCACATCGAATCGCCCGCGAAGAGATCTTTGGGCCAGTTCTTTCAGTAATAACTTTCCGCACGCCGCAAGAAGCAATGGAGAAAGCGAATAACACTCCTTATGGTTTATCAGCGGGCATCTGGACAGAAAAAGGTTCAAAAATTCTCTGGGCAGCTCAGCAATTAAAGGCCGGAGTTATCTGGGCAAATACCTTTAATAAATTTGATCCAGCAAGTCCCTTTGGTGGTTATAAAGAATCTGGTTGGGGACGCGAAGGCGGTCGCCACGGTTTAGCTGCTTATCTAAAGGGGGCTAAATAATGAGAATTGACGTGAAAAAAACATACAAGTTATTTATAGGTGGCGCATTCCCCCGCAGCGAATCTGGTCGCTCATATGAAATTAAGAATAAGAAAGGCGAGTTCATCGCTAACCCTGCTCTCGCTTCTCGAAAAGATCTGCGAGATGCTGTTGTTGCGGCAAAGAACACCAATTGGTCTAGCGCAACTGCCTTTAATCGTGGCCAAATTCTTTATCGGATAGCTGAAATGCTAGAGAGCAGAACTTCACAATTTGTTGAAGAGATTGTTGCTCTTGACGGGGTATCTATTGCTGAAGCAAAGCAAGAAGTTTCAGAAGCAATTGATCTCTGGGTTTGGTATGCCGGCTGGGCGGATAAAATTTCGGCTGCTGCGGGTGGAACTAATCCAATCGCAGGTCCCTATTACAACTTCACAATTCCAGAACCTCTTGGAATTATTGGTGTAATCGCCGAAGAAAAGCAATCACTTCTTGGTTTAGTACGAGGCCTGGCGCCAGTAATTGCAGCTGGAAATACTGCTGTGGTAATCGCAAGTGAATCCAGACCACTAACTGCAATCACTCTTGCAGAAGTCTTGGCAACTAGCGATCTACCAGCAGGTGTTGTAAATATTCTCACCGGTAAGAAATCAGAATTAGTTCCTTGGCTTGCTAGCCATATGGAAGTAGATGGCATTGATATCAGCGGCGCTGATCCAAAGTCTGATACCGAGATTAAAGTTGCTGGTAGTGAAAACCTAAAGCGAATTCACCGGTTTGATAAGGAAATATCGCCTAAGCGAATCTTGGCATTTATGGAATATAAGACGGTCTGGCACCCAATCGGGATTTAATCAATCTTTTCCAGCACTAGCGGTAAGTGATCCGCGACCTTATCTCCAATTTCAACTGCGCCAGTAAGCGCAGCTTTTGCTCTCTCAAATCGCGCTGATTCATCTGTATGTAATGTAAAGAGTGGTTCACCTTTCTTAATTGCTGCACCAGGTTTTGCATGTATCTCGATGCCAGCGCCTGCTTGAACTTTCTCACCCTGACGTTCGCGACCTGCGCCTAACCGCCATGCAGAAATGCCAACTTGTAAGGCATTCATCGATGCAATTACGCCATCTTTATCAGCTGAAATAACTTCTTGATGTT
>CAZCQR010000083.1:0-3635 GCA_964500885.1 uncultured Clavibacter sp. | reverse complement strand
CGTGGCGATATCTTCTTGCCTACCATTGGTCATGCACTCGCATTTATTAATTCATTGGATCATCCAGAGCTAGTTGGATTGAATCCTGAAGTTGGTCACGAACAGATGGCTGGACTTAATTTTGTACATGGAATTGGTCAGGCCCTATTCCATAAGAAGTTATTCCATATCGATCTAAATGGTCAGCATGGACCAAAATACGACCAAGATCTGGTCTTTGGACATGGTGATTTAAAGTCAGCATTCTTCTTAGTTGATCTCTTAGATCGCTATAAATATGACGGACCAAAGCACTTCGATTACAAGCCGATGCGTACCGAGAGCGATGAAGGCGTCTGGGCATCTGCGAGCGCAAATATGCGCACTTACATAATCTTGGAAGAGCGCGCTCGTGCTTTCCGCAACGATCCACGAACCAAAGCTGCGCTAGCTAAATCAGGTGTAGATGAGTTGCTACAACCAACAGTCTCTGCCGGTGAAACTTGGCGCGATATTGCAAATGAGAACTTTGATGCGGAAACCGCTGGTAAACGCGGTTATCACTACGAAGAACTCGATCAATTAGCTCTGGAATATTTGATCGGCGTCTTCTAAATCGCAATGGCGAAAGTCGTTGGCGTTGATTCATCGACGCAATCTGTAAAGGTTGTTCTCCGTGATGTGGATTCTGGGGAGCTAATTGCAAGCGCATCCAGAGCGCATCCAGATGGAACGGAAGTTGCACCAGAGGCTTGGTGGCAAGCTTTAAGTGATGCACTATCTGATATCAAAGAGCCATACGATGCAATTTCGATTGCTGGGCAACAACATGGCATGGTTGCACTTGATAATGATGGAAAGGTAATTAGAGATGCGCTCCTCTGGAATGACACCAGATCTGATCGCGCTGCTGAGAAATTAAATCAAGAGATTCCAGATATTCACGAACGAACTGGTTCCAAGCTCGTCGCTTCATTTACTGCATCAAAAGTACGTTGGCTTGCCGAAAGTGAAAAAGATAATGCCAGTAAGGTAAGTGCGGTTGCCCTGCCCCATGATTGGTTATCTTGGAAATTAACTGGTTCTGATTCAGTGACAGATTTGTTTACTGATCGCTCTGATGCATCTGGAACTGGATACTTTGATAGCAAAAGTAATGAGTACCAGAGAGATATCTTTGCAAAAGCACTTCTTAGTGATCGTGAAGTCGTATTGCCAAAAGTAATTGCACCAGATCAATTTGGCGGCCAAACAAAATCCGGAACTCCCATCGCAGCTGGAGCTGGTGATAATGCCGGCGCTGCACTCGGTTTAGGCGCTGCGGTTGGTGATTTAGTGATTTCGCTTGGCACAAGTGGCACTGCCTTTGCCGTCTCTTCTATATCAACCCATGATCCAAGCGGTGAAATTGCTGGCTTTGCTGATGCAACTGGAAACTTTCTACCACTTGCCTGCACATTAAATGCAGCAAAGGTCTTTGCCACAATCGCAGATGCCTTGGGAGTATCGCTAGATACCTTTAGCGAATTAGCGCTTGCTGCACCAAGTGGCGCTGGTGGATTGCGTTTGCTGCCACATTTTGATGGCGAACGAACTCCGAATCGACCAAATGCCAGAGCCAATTTCCAAGGAATGACCCACCAGAATTTCACCCGCGAGAATATGGCGCGCGCTGCAATTGAAGGCGTTGTTGGTGGCATGGTCTTTGCTGCAGAAGCGCTAAAGAAAACTGGTTTCAAAGCTAATCGAATTCTTCTAATTGGTGGTGCGGCAAAGAATCCTGCGGTGCAAGCAATTGCGGCAGAGATGTTTAACTCTGAGATCACAATTCCGCCAACTGGCGAATATGTTGCAGATGGCGCAGCTCGCCAAGCTGCTTGGGCGCTAACTGGCAAATTACCAAATTGGCAAATTGGTGACGTTAAGACTATAGAACCTAAGGCAACTTCAAATGTTGCTTCTGACTATATTGAATTGATCAGCCAGATTTAATTTAGCGACCAGCGGACCGTTACAGTTACTGAAACTTCAGTTTCGCCAAGATCAATCTGAGTTGCATCTGCTGACTTCTCTGTTCCAAGCATTGGAAATACATAAGAAGGAGCGCTTGCTTCAGTTAAGAAAATAACTCGACCTAGTGATTGGCCAAGTAACTTCGCGTAAGAAGCGGCACGTGCGCGGGCATCTTTAACCGCAGCAGCTCTGGCAACTTGAGTAGCTTTTGTTCCATCAATTAGGAATGGTGCAACACCATTGATCTGAACTGCATCGCCAGCACCATCAATAACAGCATCAATAACAGTTCCGGCATTATCGGCCTTACGGATTACCACAGTAAAAGATTGTGTTGCCCGATAACCAACTAATTCAGAGATATTTTGGTTGTAGTTATATTCAGGGTAAACGGTAAGTGACGAAGTCTTAATATCTCGACTAGCAACACCATTGGCTTTAAGCGCATCCCGAACCGCATTTGCTGACTTGGTAGCGGCAGCTAAGGCGGCTTTATTTGTCGCCTCAACTTTAGATACTGATGCAAAGAATCGCACCGCATCTGGCGTAACCATTGCAGTTCCAACGCCACTTACTGTCACATGACGTGGGGCGGCGCTTGCTGGGTTAGTAAATAAGCCAGTTGCAAGAAGTAGTGCGGTCAAAGGTGCGATTAATTTTCTCATTAGATAAATCTATCCTCTTTTTCCTTAAAGAAGGCTGTCATTTAACTATGCACTTGCTCTCGAAATCCGGTCACGAATTGCAGCAGCTAAGCCATCTCCTGTTGGTGGAATTACAACAATTCGCGCGAGCTTCTGTGCATCTCCGCTTCGAAAAGCTCCATAGAGAAATCTGCCATAGTCATTAATGGAATTTGGTGCGGTTAATCTGATTGCACCTTTTGGTGTTTCAATATCGCCCATCGCAATAAAGCCATCACCTGGATTTACATCTCCGTCGATTACAACTCTTGCCTTTGGTGAATAATGCCTAGTTAGAGAACCAGAGACTCTGATCTCAGTAAGATCATTATCTAAATCAATCGGTGTAATTTGTTTAATCATTTCTTCAGTAATTGCACCAAGGCGCAGAATCCTTGGCAAGGCACGGCTGCAATCAATAATCGTTGACTCCACACCAATCTCGCAATCGCCACCATCTAAAATCAAATCTTCTTTGGCCAACAAATCGCCAACTTCTTCTGCTACATCTTTTGCAGATGTTGGAGAAACAGAACCAAATCTATTTGCACTCGGTGCTGCAACTCCGTGGCCACCAAAGCGAGTAAAGGAACGTAATAGATTGAGCGCTACTGAATTTGAGGGAATACGTATTCCGACAAAATCTTGCCCGCCAGTCACAAAATCTTTTGCATTTTCACTTCTTGGCAAAATTAGCGTCATCGGCCCTGGCCAGAACTTTCGCATTAACGCAATTGCATATTCTGGAATCTCGCTAGCCCAATAATTAACTTCATTGATATCTGCAATATGAACAATTACTGGATGATCTCCAGGTCTTCCCTTAATTTCATACATCCGCGCGACAGCGCTCTCATTTTCTGCATCAACGCCAAGTCCATAAACAGTTTCGGTAGGAAATGCGACAACAGCACCACCGCGTAGCTTCGATGCAGCTTGCTCAACTAATTCGAGTGAGCA
>CAZCQR010000082.1:0-3760 GCA_964500885.1 uncultured Clavibacter sp. | reverse complement strand
GCGAAGATAAATGATCCGCCAGGACGACGTGGATCTTTTAGGCCGGCGCGAGTACGGCGGATTGCTTGTGAGAGCGCCTTGATTGCTTGCTCTTGTCCGATAACGCGCTTGTGAAGTTCATCTTCCATACGAATCAATCGGGAAGTTTCAGCTTCAGTTAACTTAAATACTGGAATACCGGTTGCAGTTGAAAGTACTTGGGCAATTAATTCTTCATCGACTTCTGCGACAACATCAAGGTCGCCAGCTTTCCAAGTCTTTTCCCGCTCAGCTTTTTCAGCAATTAATTGTTTTTCAGAGTCGCGAAGCGATGCAGCCTTTTCAAAATCTTGGCCATCGATTGCAGATTCTTTTTCATGGCGAACTTGGGCAATCTTGTCATCCATCTCGCGAAGTTCTGGTGGCGCAGTCATACGGCGAATACGAAGACGTGAGCCGGCTTCATCAAGTAGGTCAATTGCCTTATCTGGCAAGAAACGATCTGAGATGTAGCGATCTGCAAGTGTTGCAGCAGCAACAACAGCATCATCGGTAATCGAAACTTTATGGTGGGTTTCGTAACGATCGCGAAGTCCTTTAAGGATTTCAATAGTGTGAGTAACTGATGGCTCAGCAACTTGAATTGGTTGGAAACGTCGCTCAAGCGCAGCATCTTTTTCTAGGTGCTTGCGATATTCATCAAGAGTGGTTGCGCCAATTGTCTGGAGCTCACCGCGAGCTAACATCGGCTTCAAAATTGATGCGGCATCAATTGCACCTTCAGCAGCGCCTGCGCCGACCAAGGTGTGAATTTCATCGATAAAAAGAATAATGTCGCCGCGAGTACGGATCTCTTTGAGAACTTTCTTTAATCTTTCTTCGAAATCACCGCGGTAACGAGAACCGGCAACAAGTGCGCCAAGATCTAGTGAATAAAGTTGTTTATTCTTCAAAGTCTCTGGGACATCGCCCTTAACAATTGCTTGGGCAAGACCTTCAACAACTGCGGTCTTTCCAACACCTGGTTCACCAATTAAAACTGGATTGTTCTTGGTGCGGCGCGAGAGAACTTGCATTACGCGCTCGATCTCTTTTTCGCGACCAATAACTGGATCTAGTTTTCCTTCACGGGCTGCGGTAGTTAGGTTGCGACCAAATTGATCCAAGATTAGCGATGTAGCTGGAGTTCCTTCTGGCGCACCAGAGGTAACAGCTTCTTTTCCTTGGTAACCAGAGAGTAATTGAATAACTTGCTGACGAACCCGATTTAAATCTGCGCCAAGTTTTACAAGGACTTGCGCCGCAACGCCTTCACCTTCACGAATTAAACCAAGCAGGAT
Organism: uncultured Clavibacter sp.; assembly: GCA_964500885.1. GTDB lineage: Bacteria > Actinomycetota > Actinomycetes > Nanopelagicales > Nanopelagicaceae > MAG-120802. The sequence goes on along the minus strand of CAZCQR010000082.1, from coordinate 2,441 downwards.
GTGCTCGGTTCCGATGTAGCTGTGGCCAAGTTGTAGCGCTTCGCGAAGTGAGAGTTCCAAAACTTTTTTGGCACGAGGTGTAAATGGAATATGACCAGAGGGCGCTTGTTGTCCTTGACCGATAATTTCTTCGACTTGAGAACGGACACCTTCAAGTGAAATTCCAAGTGCTTCTAGTCCTTTAGCGGCAACGCCTTCACCTTCGTGAATTAATCCAAGAAGAATATGTTCGGTACCAATGTAATTGTGATTGAGCATGCGAGCTTCTTCCTGCGCGAGAACAACAACTCGGCGGGCCCGATCGGTAAAGCGCTCAAACATCAATTACTCCTTTGTCGAACTTGAACTAGCGTATAACAGGGCTTCTGATATCTCGAATTCAAGGGATTCTGCCCCATCTCCCGTTGCTGAGATTCGCACCAGAGATTGGTCAGAGATTCGCCCTTCGAGAATCATTTTAGCTAATCGGTTTCCAATCGCGCTCTGGATTAATCGGCGTAATGGCCGCGCACCAAATGCTGGATCGTAACCGTGAACAAGTAACCAACTCTTTGCACTCTCTTCAAGAACAAGAGTGATTTTGCGATCATCTAATCGCTTACCAAGTTCGGCAATTTGTAAATCAACAATCTTTGCGATGTGTTCTTCGGTTAGTGAGTTGAAGTTCAAGATCTCATCGATGCGATTTAGAAATTCAGGTTTGAAAGTTACATTTAGTAAATCGCGTTGCAGATTTGAAGTCATAACAATGATTGAGTTCTTAAAGTCAACGGTATGACCTTGGCTATCGGTTAAGCGGCCATCATCAAAGACTTGGAGCAAGAGATCGAAGACTTCTGGGTGAGCCTTTTCAACTTCATCTAGAAGGATTACTGAATATGGACGGCGTCTAATTGCTTCGGTTAATTGACCGCCCTCTTCATAGCCAACATATCCTGGAGGCGCTCCAACTAAACGTGAAGTCGAGAACTTCTCGCCATATTCGCTCATATCAATTCGAACAATTGCATGTTCATCATCAAACATAAATTGGGCAAGCGCTTTGGCAAGTTCCGTCTTTCCAACACCGGTTGGACCAAGGAATAAGAAGACTCCGGTTGGGCGATTCGGATCAGAGACACCAGAACGAGAACGGCGAATTGCATCAGCAACTGCATGCACAGCTTGATCTTGGCCGATAACTCGCTGGCCAAGTTCTTGATCTAGATTGAGTAGTCGTTCGCTATCTGCTTGTAGCAATTTACCAACTGGAATCTTGGTCCAAGCTGAAATTACCTCTGCAATGTCATCGCCAGTAACAACTTCCTTCACCATCGCATCAACTTGATTTACTTTGGTGCGAGCTTCTTGTAATTGGGATTCAACTTCGCGCAATTTTCCATACATTAGACGAGCGGCTTTTTCGAGATCACCTGCGCGTTGGGCGCGATCGATCTCATTTTTCAATTCATCTAGCTCGCGAGTTAGATCACCGATGCGATCTAAAGTCTCTTTCTCACTCTTCCACTTTGCAGTTAAAGCTGAGAGTTCTTTATTTGCAATAGTTAATTCTTGGCGAATTGCAGCAAGTCGCTCTTTCGAAGCTTCATCTTTCTCTTTAGCTAAACCAAACTCTTCCATCTGGAGGCGATTTACGGTGCGCTGAATTCGATCAATCTCTTCAGGTGAAGAATCAATCTCCATGCGAAGCCGTGATGCTGCTTCATCAACTAAATCAATTGCCTTATCTGGAAGGAATCGAGTTGTGATGTAACGGTCGGAAAGGGTTGCGGCTGCGACAAGTGCAGCATCGCTAATGGTGACTTTGTGATGGGCTTCGTACTTCTCGCGAATACCGCGCAAAATTCCAATTGCTTCTTCCACGCTTGGCTCGCCAACTAGAACTTGTTGGAAGCGACGCTCAAGGGCTGCATCTTTCTCAATATATTTACGATATTCATCAAGAGTAGTTGCACCGATCATATGTAGCTCACCGCGAGCTAGAAGTGGTTTCAACATATTTCCAGCATCAAGAGCGCCTGCCATTCCGCCGGCGCCAACAACTGTATGTAGCTCATCAATAAAAGTAATTACTTCACCTTCGGCAGCAACAATTTCATCAAGGACTGCCTTTAAACGTTCTTCAAATTCGCCACGATATTTCGCACCAGCAATCAGCGCGCCCATATCTACGGTGACAACTCGTTTATTTTTCAATCCCAGTGGCACATCGCCAGAGACGATTCGTTGCGCTAAACCTTCAACAATTGCGGTCTTTCCAGTTCCGGGTTCGCCAATTAATACTGGGTTATTTTTGGTACGGCGAGAGAGGACTTGAATTACCCGACGCACTTCATTATCGCGTCCGATAACTGGATCAAGTTTTCCATCGCGGGCGCGAGCAGTTAGGTCGATGCCATATTGCTCGAGCGCGGATTTCTGGTTTTCACTCACGACGGGAG
>CAZCQR010000081.1:0-3779 GCA_964500885.1 uncultured Clavibacter sp. | reverse complement strand
GCACGAATTTCCCTTTTTTCACCCCCTCACTTAAACTCGCCCTCTGCCCAAATGAGGGTTCAAGGAAGAAAACGAAGAGGTAAAAGTTTGGCAAAAAAAGATGGTGCAATCGAAATCGAAGGCACTGTTGCTGAAGCTTTACCAAATGCGATGTTCCGAGTTGAACTCACAAATGGACATAAGGTCTTGGCACATATCAGTGGAAAGATGCGACAGAACTACATTCGCATACTTCCCGAAGATCGTGTGATCGTAGAACTTAGTCCATACGATCTCACCAGAGGTCGAATCATTTACCGGTACAAGTAAGGAGTAAGTCGTGAAGGTTAAACCGAGCGTGAAGAAGATTTGCGACAAGTGCAAAGTCATTCGTCGTAATGGTCGCGTAATGGTTATTTGCGACAACCTCCGTCACAAACAACGGCAGGGCTAGAAAAAAAATACGCGTGGCGCAACGATTACGAAAGTAATCGACCTCCTGACTGAAAGCGGGAGCCGGTTTAACCGGAGGCGTTGCGGAGGACTTTCAGATTATGGAAAGAGCAATTAATGGCACGTCTAGTTGGCGTTGATCTGCCGCGTGAAAAACGGCTTGAGGTCGCGCTTCAATATATCTTCGGAATGGGTGAGACTCGCGCAAAAGCTACGCTTCTTGCAACAGGTGTTTCTCCTGATATCCGAGTCAAAGATTTACAAGAGCCAGATCTAATTAAGCTCCGTGAATTTATCGAAGCTAATTACAAGATCGAAGGTGATCTCCGTCGAGAGATCGCATCAAATATCCGACGCAAAGTTGAGATTCAGTGCTACCAAGGAATTCGCCATCGTAAGGGTCTTCCAGTACGCGGTCAGCGCACCCATACAAATGCACGTACACGTAAGGGACCACGCGTTGCAATCGCTGGTAAGAAGAAGGAGACCAAGTAATGGCCGCACCTAAAGCAAAACCAGCAGCCGCTGCCGCGCCAAAAGCGAAGGCAAAGCCACGTAAGAAAGAGAAGAAGAACGTTGCTTTCGGCCATGCTTATATAAAGAGTACTTTTAATAACACAATCGTTTCGATTACTGATCCATCCGGAGGCGTACTTGCTTGGGCTTCATCAGGACAAGTTGGCTTCAAGGGATCACGTAAATCAACACCATTCGCTGCGCAATTAGCTGCAGAAGCTGCGGCTAAGAAAGCACAAGAACATGGTGTTAAGAAAGTAGATGTCTACGTAAAGGGCCCAGGCTCTGGACGTGAGACTGCAATTCGTTCACTGCAAGCAGCTGGACTTGAGGTTGGCGCCATCGCTGATGTCACACCTCTTGCTCACAACGGCTGCCGTCCACCAAAGCCACGTCGAGTATAAGGAGGAGGAATTCATGGCCCGTTATGTTGGAGCAGATTGCAAGCGCTGCCGTCGCGAGAAAGTGAAGCTTTTCCTAAAAGGCTCAAAGTGCGATGGACCAAAGTGCCCGATTGAGTCACGACCATATCCACCAGGACAACACGGTCGCGCTCGCTCAAAGGAATCAGAGTATTTGCTACAGATGCGTGAGAAGCAGAAGTGCGCACGTATTTATGGCGTTCTTGAAAAGCAATTCCGTAATTACTACACCGAAGCAAGCCGTCTTGCAGGTAAGACTGGTGAAAACCTTCTTATCCTTCTCGAGTCTCGCCTAGATAACGTGATCTATCGCGCTGGCTTTGCAAAGAGCCGCGATATGGCACGTCAATTAGTTCGCCACGGACATATTTTGGTAAACGGTAAGAAGGTAGATATTCCTTCATTCCGCGTTGGCCAATATGACATTGTCGATGTTCGTACCAAGTCACAAGATCTCACTCCATTTATCGTCGCAAGCGCTGAATATGGTGAGAAGACTGTGCCAGCTTGGCTCGAAGTGGTTCCATCACAGATGCGAATCATCGTTCACGGACTTCCAACCCGTGCTGTTATCGATACCCAAGTCCAAGAGCAACTAATCGTTGAGCTTTATTCGAAGTAATCGCTTCGAACTGACAACTTCATATAAGTAACGACCGAGAGATCAAATAGCGGATCTCTCAAGACAATGGAGGAAAGAAGTGCTAATTGCACAGCGCCCTGTATTAACTGAGGAAGTAGTAAGCGAAAACCGTTCACGGTTCATCATCGAACCGTTGGAACCAGGTTTTGGTTACACCCTTGGAAACTCACTACGTCGCACCTTGCTCTCATCAATTCCGGGAGCTGCTGTTACCAGCATTCGCGTCGCAGGAGCGCTCCATGAGTTCACCACTCTGGAGGGTGTTAAGGAAGATCTCACAGATATCGTCCTTAATATCAAGAATCTAGTTCTTTCATCAGAGAACGATGATCCAGTTGTTGCTTACATCCGCAAGAACGGTTCCGGAACAATTACCGGAAAAGATGTTGCTGTTCCTGCTGGCGTAGAAGTTCACAATCCAGATCTTCACATTGCCACTTTAAATAGCAAGGCAAATGTTGAAATTGAATTAACAATCGAGCGTGGTCGCGGTTATGTAACTGCGGTACAGAATAAGCAAGTTGGTGCAGAGATTGGTCGAATTCCAGTCGACTCCATCTACTCACCTGTTCTTCGCGTTACCTATAAAGTCGAAGCAACTCGTGTTGAACAGCGAACTGACTTCGATCGCTTGATCCTCGATGTGGAAACTAAGAAGTCCATGAGCCCACGTGATGCAATGGCATCTGCAGGTAAGACTCTTGTTGAACTCTTCGGTTTGGCGCATGAACTTAACTATGCAGCTGAAGGAATTGATCTTGGACCATCTGTTCAAGATGCAGCTCTTGCTGCTGATATGGCGCTACCAATTGAAGATCTAGACCTAACCGTCCGTTCTTACAATTGCTTAAAGCGCGAAGGCATTCATACCGTTGGCGAACTTCTATCTCGAAGCGAAGCTGACCTACTTGATATCCGTAACTTTGGTTCAAAATCAATCGATGAAGTTAAGGCGAAGATCGTTTCAATGGGTCTTCAACTTAAGGATTCACCAGTTGGTTTCGATCCAACCAAGCACCAGAACTATGGCATTGATGTCAGCGACATCGATGAGCAAGCTTAAGGAGTACAAAAATGCCAAGACCTACACGTGGCCCGCGACTTGGAAGCGGACCAGCACACGAAAAGTTGTTGCTGCGCACACTCGCAGAACAATTATTTGAGAATGGCAAAGTACGTACCACCGAAGCGAAAGCTCGTCGCCTACGTCCACTAGCCGAGAAGTTAATTACCCATGCAAAGAAGGGTGATCTATCTGCTCGTCGCCAAGTAATGGCAGCCATTTCAAATAAGAGCGTTGTACATACTCTCTTTACTGAAATCGGCCCACGTTTTGCTAATCGCAAAGGTGGATATACGAGAATTACAAAGATTGGACCACGTAAGGGCGATAACGCTCCGATGGCGGTCATTGAAGTTCTCGCTGATTAATTAAATAGCTTTAAGAATGGAACCCACTCTCAACCCTGAGAGTGGGTTTATTCGTTTTCGGATTGATTTTTCGTATGACGGAACAAATTTCAGTGGCTGGGCAAAGCAACCAGGTTTACGAACTGTGCAGAGCGAGATGGAGAATGCGCTCTCAAGTCTAAGCAGATTTTTCTCAGAATTTACCGTTGCCGGCAGAACTGATGCTGGCGTACATGCCACCGGACAAGTCGCACACTTTGATATTCCAGATAAAGATAAATATGGAAAAGCTTGGCAACCAGATGAACTTGCCTATCGCTTAAATCGAATCCTGGATGAAGATATTCGAATCAATA
>CAZCQR010000080.1:0-3782 GCA_964500885.1 uncultured Clavibacter sp. | reverse complement strand
AAGGCGCCATCCTTAAAAACTGGATGGCTAAAGAGATTTGTTGTTGCCATCGGAACTTTCATTCCGGTCGAAGCTAACACTTTCTTAAAGCGATCAATATGTGCAGCTCGCTCGCTAATACTTGCACCAAATGGAATCAAATCATCATCATGGAATGTGACTCCGTATGCGCCACGTTCTGCTAATTCGCTAACTGTGCGGACCGGATCAAGTGCTGGACGTGTGGCATCACCAAATGGATCGCGTGCTTGCCAGCCAACTGTCCAAAGTCCGAATGTGAATTTATCTGCAGGTGTTGGGTTTCTCATGGCTAGAGCCTAATATCCGAAAGGCGGAGGAATCGACGGGGGTTATCGCGGAAAATCTGGCGTAATTGTTCCTCGGTTAAGCCTGCTTCATTCAGGAGTTTGCGCCAGCCAGAGGCGAGCCAGGCAAGGCCAGGAGAGCCACCGAGAGATTTCCAAAGTGATCGCCGTGCACCATCTGTGCCAAGCATTATCTGATTGGTAAATCCTTCGTTACACATCGCAACAGTTAAAGCTAGTGATGGACGTTTTTCAGAATTTGCTTGGCGAAGTGATTGATCGTATTCAACATTAACGCCAGTGCTAAGAATTTCTCTGTGATATCCATAATCAGGTTGCTTATCGGTATGCGAAAGTACTATCTTTTTTAGATCAGCGCCCAAATCATTTAATTCTGCAATCTGCGCTATCGCACCCTTACCTTCTTCACAGTGAGTAAGAATTGGTGCGCCGCTAACTTTTTGCGCTTGGACTGCTGCGGCAAAGAGTTCTTTCTCAAGTGGCGAAAGTTTCTCGCTTAAGGAATGGATCTTGATAATTCCACATCGCTCTGAAATTTCTTTTTCAAATATTTTTGCCAGCTTCTCACGATCAGCACTCAAATATTGGGAATCATTTGCATAGTACTTTGGATTATGCATTCCAGTGGCTGCAACAATATGTACTCCGGAGTTTCTTGAAATCTCTCGTAATTTTTCAATATCGCGTCCAGATTCACCTGGCATGCAATCAACTAAGAGATTAACTCCAGCCGGGATACAGTCACCTACTTCAGAAATTGCATCAGCAACGCTATCTAAAAAGATATGTGGCATCTCTGATTTAACAATTGAAGAGTCGATTATCAGATGCTCATGTAGATACGCACCAGAAATTTCTTCGATTGAGACATCGCCAAGTACAGTTCTAATCATGGAGTTGTAAGAACTGCTCCGCTCTTAATCAATGAGTTCTGAATATCTTCAATTGGAACTTCACGAATACTTTTCTTTGCTGCCGAAGCAAGCGCTGCATTAATGCCCGCAGCCTGTCCCATCGCCATACATTGACCCATAGATCTGATACTTGCATGGGCATCATGGCTCGCTGAAAAACAGCGGCCAGCTACCAATAAATTCTCGGCATCCTTTACCCGCAGCGCAGATAGCGGAATTCCAACAGCACTTCCCTCAGGCAGATAGCGCCATTCAGTTCCATCACCACTGTGGTGATCTTCAATCGGCGCACCGCATAAGGCAATCTGATCATCAAATTGGCGCGCAGATAAAACATCATCTCTCGTTACTCTGTAATCACCATAAACTCGTCGCGTCTCGCGAATTCCTAAAAATGTTGAGAGTCCATAAAGTTCTGAATTCCTATAACCAGGAACTTTTGCCTTTAAGAATCGGGCATATTCCAGAGCTTGCTCTCGACCTGCCATCTCAGATTTAGTTAAGAAGAATGGATCTTCAACAACTGATTTGAAGCCATCTCCCTCAGGTGTAATCGAATCAAGTCTTGTCATCACGGTTGCCGTTGTATTTGGCACTGTTGTGATGTGATCCGATCCTTCTCTACGCGGCAATTCATATCCTTCTTCTGCTGCTTCTGCCATCAATTCATGTAACTTATCTTTGTTAATACTCTTTCGTTCAGCCATATCAACATTAACCATTCGAAATGTTGTTGTTAAGGTCTGCGCCGGTGAGATATCGCCAGCACGTTCATATGGAAGATTTGCCAAGTGAGTTAAATCAGCATCACCGCTGCAATCAATAAAGATATCTGCAGCAACAGAATAAACTCCGGCACGATTTGCCAAAACTAAACTTGCAATACGTCCATCTTTAACTTTTACTTCATGAACCAGAGAATGTAATAACAAATCAACGTTGCTAATCCGCAACAGCCGCTCCCAGGCAACTTTCAAATGCTCCGGGTTATAAGTAACGCCAGTTCCCGCGCCATAAGTATTTGGTCGTTCAACAACCGGACCAAGCTTCTTTAATTCGTTAACAATTTGATCTGGTACGCCGCCAACAATCTTCTTTGCGACCGCACCAGGCGTGTAATAGCCGTAGAAAGTATCTAGAACCCCAGTACTTGTTCCGCCAGCAAAGGGGAGGCGATCTATTAATAAGGTGCGCGCACCGCTCTGGGCAGCGGCAATAGCGGCCGAGCAACCAGCAGAGCCCGCCCCCAGGACAACGACCTGGTAACCGCTTAATTCACGCTTCATATCACCCAATTTCTTTCTAACAGATTCTATTCACGGCGCGGGTAAATGTATAGACTAATTGGAAACGTTCCAGATGGGGGATTTATGAAAGCGCAGAAGATTGCAATGTTAGGCACCGGACTTATCGGTGATTTCTACACAATGACGCTACATGGACAACGAAATAGAGATTCCGTCGCTGTCGTTTATTCGCGAAGTAAAGAACGCGGCGAAGCATTTTCCAAGCGTTGGAATATTCCGAATTACACAACAAGTTTAGAAGAAGCAATTAATCACCCAGATGTAACAGTCGTTGTTGTAGCTCTGCCAAACCATATGCATGAAGAAGCAATCACAATGGCAGCAAAATCTGGAAAAGCAGTTCTCTGCACCAAACCACTGGCACGTAATGCAGCAGAAGCAAAACGAATTCTTGATGCAGTAGAAAAAGCCGGCGTATTCGCGGGTTACTTAGAAGATCTCTGCTACACACCTAAAACTCTTAAAGCAGTTAAATCTGTTAAGAATGGCGCAGTCGGTGATGTGCTCTGGGTACGTTCTCGTGAAACTCACCCTGGCCCACATAGCGCTTGGTTCTGGGACGATAAGCAAGCAGGTGGCGGTTGCATCATCGATCTTGGTTGCCACTGTATTGAAATTATCCGTAACTTTGTTGGTAAAAATAATCGCCCAGTCGAAGTTCTCTGCTGGCGCGACACCATGGTTCACCCAATTAACGCCGAAGATAATGCAATCGCATTAATCAAATTTGAATCGGGCGCCATTGGACAATTTGAAGTTTCTTGGACATTCCGTGGCGGTATGGATCTCCGTGATGAAGTTGCCGGAACTCATGGAACTATCTGGATGAATCACTTCCTACGTACCGGTTTTGAAATGTTTACTGCAGCAGAAGGCAATTCTTATGTTGCAGAAAAAGCTGAAGCATCAACAGGCTGGCTATTCCCAGTTGGTGATGAAGTAGCTGAACTTGGTTACGTTGATATGTTCACCGATATGTTCCATTCAATGGAGACCGGCAAAGATCCAATGGAGACCTTCTATGACGGCTACGTCGTTAACGCCATCATGGATGCTTGCTACAAATCAGCTGAAACCAATGGCTGGGCAAAGGTTGATTTGGATTGGCGCGGTGGTTCAACTCCACGTATTTCTTCGAAGCCACAAACCTTCGAAGGTAAGACCATCATTAAGCAAGAAACACTTCCAGATGGTCGCGTGAAGTTAATTCTTAAGGATCCAAATACTCAAGAATT
>CAZCQR010000079.1:0-3810 GCA_964500885.1 uncultured Clavibacter sp. | reverse complement strand
GATTAATGGGTATTGAAGAGAAACTCCCATCGGGATTCCTACTTACAACAGTAGAGAAGTTAGCGGCATATATGCGCCGCAATTCGCTCTGGCCAGCAACCTTCGGACTTGCTTGCTGTGCAATTGAGATGATGGCGATTGGTTCTGCTCAGAAATATGACATCTCTCGTTTTGGTATGGAAGTTTTCCGCGCCTCGCCGCGACAAGCAGATTTGATGATTGTTGCTGGTCGCGTTTCACAGAAAATGGCGCCAGTTGTTCGACAGATTTATGATCAAATGTCAGAACCAAAATGGGTTCTTTCGATGGGCGCATGCGCTTCATCTGGTGGCATGTTTAATAACTATGCAATCGTGCAAGGTGTTGATCACATAATTCCAGTTGATATTTATCTGCCGGGTTGCCCGCCAAGACCTGAGATGTTGATGGATGCCATTCTTAAACTTCATGAACAAATCAAAGATGAAAAACTTGGTGTTAATCGTAAGAAAGTTATTGCAGAGGTAGAGAAAGCTGCTCTTGCTTCACTTCCAACTCATCAGATTCCAGTCTTTCAAGGTAAAGGTGAGTAATGAGCGATAAGGGAATGTTTGGCGTCGCCGGCACCGGAGATACCTCTGGTTACGGTGGTTTAGAGCGTCGACAAGTTAATCCAGGCTCATCAGAGCGTCCGTATGGCTCATATTTTGATGATCTTGCTGATCAATTAGAGCGCGCTTATCCTGAATTTAACGATGCAATCGAAAAAGTAATTGTTGATCGTGGCGAGCTAACACTTCATATTAAGCGTGAGAAATTAGTTGAAGTTGCGAAAATTCTTCGCGACAAATTGCTATTTGAAGTTTGCTTAGGTGTAAGTGGCGTTCATTATCCAGAAGATAAGGGTCGCGAATTACATGCGGTCTATCCATTGTTATCTATGACTAATAACCGTCGAATTAGATTAGAGGTTTCTGTTCCAGAATCTGATCCACACATTCCATCACTAGTTGAAGTTTGGGCCGGAAATAATTGGCACGAGCGTGAAACTTATGACATGTTTGGAATTATCTTTGATGGCCATCCAGCGCTAACAAGAATTTTGATGCCAGATGATTGGCCCGGACATCCACAACGTAAGGATTATCCACTTGGTGGAATTCCAGTGGAGTACATCGGAGCAACTGTTCCTGCGCCAGATGAGCGGAGGTCATATCGATGAGTACTTTTGCATCATCACGTGAAACAACTGAAGGTCGCATCTATTCCGTAACTGGTGGCGATTGGGATGAAGTTGCCCGCGATATCGGAAGCGCAAAAGAAGAGCGCGTAGTTGTAAATATGGGACCACAGCACCCATCAACTCATGGCGTGCTTCGTTTAGTTCTAGAACTAGAAGGCGAAACCATCACCGAACTTCGTTGCGGCATTGGTTATTTACATACTGGAATTGAAAAGAATACTGAGTACCGCACTTGGACTCAGGGCGTCACATTTGTAACTCGAATGGATTATTTATCGCCACTCTTTAATGAAACAACTTATTGCCTTGGCGTAGAGAAACTTCTAAATATCACTGATCAAATTCCAGAGCGCGCATCTGCAATTCGCGTTCTGATGATGGAGCTAAATCGAATCTCTTCACATATGGTCGCCTTGGGAACTGGCGCACTAGAACTTGGTGCAATGGCTCCGATGTTCTTTGCCTTCCGCGAGCGCGAACGAGTATTAGATATCTTTGAAATGGTCTCAGGGTTGCGTATGAATATGGCTTACATCCGCCCAGGTGGAGTTGCGCAGGATCTACCAAGCGATGCGATTCCCAAGATCCGCGAACTTGTAAAAGATCTCCGTAAGAACTTTAAAGATAATGAAACTTTGCTTGTTGGAAATTCCATCTGGTTAAAGCGAACTAAAGATGTTGGCTATTTGGATCTAGCAGGTTGCATCACTCTCGGCGTAACTGGTCCGGTGTTGCGTGCAACTGGAATGCCATGGGATCTTCGTAAGACTCAACCATATTGTGGTTACGAGGATTACAACTTTGATGTAATTACAACTGACACCTGTGATGTTTATGGCCGCTTCTTAATTCGTATGCAAGAACTTGAACAATCACTTCGCATTATTGAACAAGCTTGCGACAAGTTAGAGAAGTTAGAAGGCGCACCAGTAATGGTTGCCGATAAGAAGATTGCTTGGCCGGCACAACTTGCTCTTGGTGGCGATGGACTTGGAAATTCTCTAGAACATATCCGCCAAATTATGGGCACATCGATGGAAGCTTTAATTCATCACTTCAAGATTGTGACTGAAGGTTTCCGAGTTCCAGCAGGACAGGCATATGCACCGGTTGAATCACCTCGCGGCGAACTTGGCGCACATGTTGTCTCTGATGGCGGTACTCGTCCATATCGAGTTCATTTCCGCACTCCATCATTTAGCAATCTCCAATCAACATCTGCGATGTGCGAAGGCTCATTGATTGCTGATGTTGTTGCCGCTGTTGCTTCAATCGATCCAGTTATGGGAGATGTTGATCGCTGATGCCACTAACAAGTAAAGATGATCAATTGATCGAGACAATTATCAAGAAATATCCACGGTCACGTTCTGCAATCATGCCGTTATTGCATCTTGCGCAGGCTCGTGATGGGTATGTAACTCCGGAATCAATTGAAGTTATCGCAGAGAAATTATCGCTAGAGACTGCAGAAGTAACAGCAGTGGCTACTTTCTATACTCAATATAAGAGAAAGCCAGTCGGCGAATATCACGTTGGCGTCTGCACAAATACTCTCTGTGCAGTAATGGGCGGCGATGCAATATTTGATGCGTTAAAAGATCATCTCGGTGTAGAAAATGATGAAGTAACAAGTGATGGCAAAGTTTCAGTAGAACATATTGAATGTAATGCCGCCTGTGATTATGCGCCAGTGGTTATGGTCAATTGGGAGTTTTACGATAACCAGACCGTGCAATCAGCTAAAGATTTAGTTGATTCCTGCCGTGCCGGAAATCCACCAGCGCCAACTCGTGGTCCAAATAAATTGCCAACTTGGAAAGAAAATTCAGAGCTACTTGCTGGCATCAATGATGGTAAGGCTGGCGAAGGTGTTCAGGCAGGCGATGCCACGTTACTTGGGCTAAAGATTGCAAAGGGCGGAAAATGACAAAACTAACGCCAGTTCTCTCTGCATTCTGGGATCAGAAAGATTCCTTCACAATTGAAGGTTACAAGCGCAATGGTGGATATAAAGCGGTTGAAAAAGCGCTTTCGATCTCACCTGATGATGTAATTAAATTAGTAAAAGATTCTGGTCTTCGTGGTCGTGGTGGCGCAGGTTTCCCAACTGGTATGAAGTGGGGCTTTATTCCGCAAGGAGATAACAAGGAACATTATTTTGTAGTTAATGCTGATGAATCAGAGCCAGGCACTTGTAAAGATATGCCGCTACTACTTGCAAATCCACATTCTTTGGTCGAAGGAATCATTATTGGTGCATATGCAATCCGCGCAAACTATGCATTTATCTATATTCGCGGCGAAGTTGCTCATGTAATCCGTCGCGTCCAGCAAGCGATTGATGATGCATATAAAGCTGGTTTATTAGGTAAGAATATTTTGGGTAAAGGTTTTGATTTAGAACTAGTTCTTCATGTTGGCGCAGGTGCATATATCTGCGGTGAAGAGACTGCGCTTTTGGATTCGCTCGAAGGTTTCCGTGGCCAACCACGACTTCGCCCACCATTCCCTGCGATTGCAGGTCTTTATGCAAGACCAACTGTTGTAAATAACGTGGAATCAGTTGCTTCTGTGCCAGCGATTAT
>CAZCQR010000078.1:0-3841 GCA_964500885.1 uncultured Clavibacter sp. | reverse complement strand
TCTTTGGCAGCTTTTGCCACTCTCTTGCCTTTCTCTCGTTCGTTAGTTGGTCCAGAAGGTACGGAAGACCACCGACGGCCCGAGTTAAATCGGGCGGAAATGTGGAACCGCTCTGGTTGGGCTGTGCAGACTCTCCGTCTACACGAGCTGGATTCTACCGAACATTTGTTCTAATTGATACCGACACTCCCGATTGCTAGCGGAGTTCAGGCTTAATTTCAGGATTCTGCTTAACAACAGCTCGCCAGATATCAGATGGCTCAAGACCCATCGCTAACGCTTGCTCGATTGTCTGTCCGCCAAGTTCTGCCAGGACAAAATCACGGGCATATGACGGGGCCCAGTCGGGACCAAAATGTTCTGAGAGTCGGCGCCTTAACTCCGAGATTCGCAAATTTAGAGAATGCCTGCAATTCGATTTGCCTGTTCACGTGAGTGCTCAGGTGAAAGTGGCGCAGTTACTTGACCCAATATCCATCGTAGGACCAGCCCAACTCCAACTACATCGGTTGCGAAAATTTTTGACAATTGAGAATAAATTTCTTCCCAGATGTGATGATCTTTAGCGGTAAGTGCCGCAGCGACTAGATCGCCATCTCTTTCAATTGCACTTCTCAAGCCATCATGTTCTGAGATTTCTCGAGAAATTGCATAAAGCGCATCGGCTCTAGATTGCGAAACTAATGCAATTGTCGAAATTCGCTCGAGCTCAGTTTCAACTAAAGCGAGAAAAACTTCTTGCTTATCTCGGAAATGGTTATATAGAGACGCTCTAGAAACTTCAGCCCGATCAGCTATTTCAATCATATTAGTTGCGCTAATTCCACTTTCGGCAAGGAGCGATTTTGCGGCTTCCATAATTGCGGTACGCGTACGACGATGAATCGTAGATTGATGTTGATAAGTTACACGCGAGTTATCGGAATGAGCATTTGAAGAAAGCAATGCCGACTCCTTATGCCGCGTTCGTGTCTACTACCGTTAGTACTGGGGTTTCGTGAAGCTTTAATTCAGTTGCTACTTCAGCGAGTACTGTAGAGAGTGAAATGTTAAGCGCTGCACAGATTGAATTTAGAAGCTCTGAAGAAGCCTCTTTCTGGCCACGTTCAACCTCGGATAAATATCCAAGGGAAACTCGAGCAACCTTGGCAACCTCGCGAAGAGTTCTGCCCTGGTTCACTCGGACGCCGCGAAGTGATTGCCCGATATGTGTACGCATCAAAACCATGGCAACTCCTTTCGGCTACGAACTTGACCCTCCAAGGATACGCTCAAATACTGGAAATAGGCTGGCGACCGCGCCGGCCCGCACCTGCTCTCTCGGTCCTGGTATCTCAAGGAAAAGAGTCTCTTCGCTATCTGGTCCCACAAATGCAACCCAGATACTTCCAGCCTTGACCCCATCTGAATCTCCTGGTCCTGCTACTCCTGTTGTTGCAACTGCCCAATCGCTTTGGAATCTCTTTTGAGCTCCGCGCGCCATTGCAATTGCCGTTTCTTCTGAATAGATACCGAAATCATCAATCAATTTATTTGGGATATTCAGATCACGTACCTTGCTGCTCTTGGAATAGGCAATCACTGCACCCAAAAAAACTTGAGAAGCGCCTTCGATTTCGGTGATTGCGCTAGAAATTCCGCCCCCGGTAACAGATTCTGCAACTGAGAGCGTTTGATTTCTCTGGCGTAATGTAGAAACTACCGAAAGAGCAATCATCATGACTTTGCTTTACCAAAGGCGCTACGCAAGTAATCCAAACCAGTGGTCAAAGTAATTACTATCGCTACTCCCAAAAGTATGTCGCGCGGCAAGTAGAGACTTTCCGACAATGGCAGGATGTAAAAACCAACAGAGAAATTCTGTAGAAGAGATTTAATTTTTCCACCACGATTTGCAGCGATAACTTGGCGCTTAATAACGGCAAGTCTAAGAATCGTAATTCCAACTTCCCGGAAAAGAATTATTGCAGTTACCCACCAAGGTAACTTTCCGAGAATAGAAAGTCCAATTAGCGCGGTACCGATAAAAGCTTTATCTGCAATTGGATCTAGGATCGCGCCAAAACTCGAAACTTGATTGCGTTTCCGAGCAATTCGCCCATCCAAAATATCGGTCAAGCCAAGTAGAAAGAAGGAGGTCCAGGCAATAATCTGCCAAGTCGGATCTTCTCCACCTTCTTTAAAGAGCGCCCATGCGCAGAATGGCAATGCCAGAATTCGAAAAACGGTTAATGCGTTAGGTAGATTCATAACGGACTCGCGACCAAGTCTGCACCGAAAACATCACTTACTATCGCTTCAACATACTCGCCAACCCGATATTTATTGCGACTCTGTAAGGTCGTGGTCGTGTCCACTTCGGGGCCTTGGTGCTCAGCGCGACCTTCGTTAATTTCGGCATCTTCTACAAGTACAACAATTCGCTCTCCAATTCTTTCGTTGGCCCGTTCAATAGTCAGCTCTTCAACCATGCCACGGAGCATTTCACTTCGTTCTTGAATTAACTCTGGAGCTATTTTTGTATCAAATGTTGCAGCTTCGGTTTTATCTTCATCCGAATATGGAAACACACCAATTGCATCAAGTCTGGCTTCGCTAACAAAATCAACTAGCTCCTTAAATTCAGATTCTGATTCTCCAGGGAATCCAACGATAAAATTAGATCGAATTCCGGAGCTTGGATTTAGCGCGCGGATCTGTGAGAGTAAATGTAAAAACTTCTCTTTATCGCCAAAGCGCCTCATCCTGCGAAGTAAAGTCTCAGAGGCATGCTGGAAAGAGATATCGAAGTAAGGTACAACTTTTTCCGTTGAGACCATTGCTTGTAATAGTGATGGTCTAATTTCTGCAGGTTGTAAGTATGAAAGTCTGATTCGTTCAATTCCAGATATTTTGGCTAGCTCAGGAAGGAGCGTTTCCAAAAGCCTTAAATCACCAAGATCTTTCCCGTATGAGGTGGTGTTCTCGCTTACTAAAAAGAGTTCGCTAACGCCATTATCGGCAAGCCAACGCGCCTCATCCAATATTTCAGTGGGGCGACGTGAAACAAAGGCGCCGCGAAATGAAGGAATGGCGCAGAATGTGCATCGTCGATCACAACCCGCCGCAATTTTTAATGGAGCTACTGGGGCATTTCCAAGTCGCTTTCGAGCAAAGCCACCACCTTGTCCAAGACTCTGCTTCAATTCTTGGCGAGCGACCGGCGAAATCGGAATAAGGGAACGTCTATCTCTGGGCTGATGAACCTTAACTTTTTCACCGGATAAAATTCCTTGCAGTCTTCGAGAGATATCTTCGTAATCATCAAAGCCAAGAATTGCATCTGCTTCCGGAAGTGCTTCTGCAAGCTCTTTACCGTAACGTTCTGCCATGCACCCGACAGCTACAACTGCTCGCAGCGTGCCATCGCTCTTCTGAGAATGCGCTTCAAGTAACGCATCAATGGAATCTTTCTTTGCCGATTCAATAAAGCCACATGTATTTACAAGTGCGATATCGGCAATGCCGGGATCTGTTACGAGTTCCCATCCGTCGGCAGCTAAGCGACCTGCCAATTCTTCTGAATCTACCTCATTACGCGCACAGCCCAAGGTAACCAAGGCAACGCTACGAGGTTTGGACACCGGCAGATTCTACCGGCGAGGTATTGATTTTTGATTTATCCGTTCTGTGAAATTGCTTGTGGGCCAAATTCGAGGCGTACCACTTCACCAACTTCACCAGCAGTACCAAGTTTCTCGCCATTGACTATTAGATCAATCGCGCCTGCGTTTCCAAGTACCAAATAGATCAATTGATTATCAGTGAAAGTTTTGGATTCGCCCTGACGAATTCGTCCACT
>CAZCQR010000077.1:1865-3895 GCA_964500885.1 uncultured Clavibacter sp. | reverse complement strand
AAGCCATTCGCTTGCAGATATACCCGAGTATCGCCAAAGGTAAGTGGTTTATTTACTTTGACAATCTTCTCTAGCGGTTTTGCGTCGGGAGTCTCTGAGACATTTGCAACCAAGGTGTAATCCAGTGGCTGTCTTGTTTCGGCATCATATTGCGCATCAAAATTTGCAGCTGTAATTGTAAAAGGCGGCATCTTTGCTAGATCAAAGAATCGACCGGGAGCTAAGTTGTCATAACTTGTTGTGACATTTATAAATCGTTCACCAACTGTGACAATTGCTTCACCGCGCATACCAAATACCGAACTCGCTCCAATTCCAAGTAGGACCACAATTAGCGATAGGTGAAAGAGAAGATTTCCAGTTTCGCGAAGGTAACCTTTCTCTGCCGATAACCCATCTTTATTTCTTGTGATTCGAAATCTATTTCTCCGGAGCCATTTCTCGGCGCTCGCTAAATCTCCGGAAACTTCCTGATAGAACTCAAATTGAGTTAACGATTTTGGCGCTGGCATAGGTTTTGCAATTGATTCTTTTGCATAATGCCAAGTTCTTGGAACTACACAGCCAATAAGCGAGATAAAGAGCAAGATATATATAGCTGAGAACCAAGGTGAACCGTATACATCAAATAGATAAAAGCGATCTAGCCACTTTGCAAAATTTGGATCACTCTCAAAATACTCTCTTACCTTTAAGGGGCTTTGTGTGCGTTGCGGAAATATTGATCCTGGAATTGATGCCAAGCCCAGTAACAACAAGAGAATCAACGCATTGCGCATACTTGTTAATTGGCGCCAGAGATATCGAATTAAGGAGATGCCTTGTAGCTCTGGTGCGCTCATCAGATCACCGGTACGAAATTAGCAATTGAACTCTGAAGATTGGCCAATAAATCCTGCCAAGTTCCCGTTATTTGAAGTAAACCAAGGAGAATTAGAAGTAACCCACCAAAGATTGAAATTACCCTCGTGCGTCTTCTAATGAAATTCTGTAACCCTTTTGTTTTATCCATAAAGAACGCCAAGAAGATAAATGGTGCGCCAAGGCCAATACAGTAGGCAAGTGATAAGACGGCACCACGAAATGCGCTCGCTTCTATAAAAGAAAGTGTCTGCACAGCGCCGAGTGTTGGCCCAATACATGGCGTCCAACCAAGGCCAAACATAAAGCCAAGTACTGGCGCACTTGCAATTCCCGTCGTTGAAAATGGAATTTTAAATGAGCGATAAAACTTCTCCGGAAAGAGAAGAATTAAGCCAAAGAAGATTGTTAACGCGCCCAGAACTCTAGCTAGCAGATCAGAGTTGCTAGAAATTCTCGATCCTAATTCACCAAAGAGCGCGCCATATGAAATAAAGAGCGCTGAAAATCCGAGAATAAATAGCGATGCCCCAAGGAGAACTTTTCTTCTACTTGCCGCCATCCCACTTGCATAAGCAAGGTATCCAGGAACTAGCGGGATTACACATGGTGAGGCAAAGGAAATTAATCCGGCAAGTAAGGCAACAAGTACTGCAATTAAGATTTGACCATCAAAGATCTGATTAACTAAATAATCACTCATTGCTTAGCCCAATCAAAAGTTCATCCATCTTGGAATAGGTGATTTCGCCACTAATTCGGGCTGCGACCCGACCACTCTTATCAATCAATAAAGTAGTTGGAATTGCATTGACACTGAGCTGTCCAGTGAATTTAGCCAAGATTGCATCGTCAGTAATTGTTGGATAAGTAATTCCAAATCGATCGATAAATGCTTTTGCTGAAACTAAATTATCTCTCGTTAGCACACCAACAAATTCCACTTCTGGATGAGCTTCCGCTAAATCTTGTAAGGCGGGCGCTTCTGCTCTACATGGTGAACACCAAGAGGCCCAGACATTCATCACCCGAACTTTGCCTTCGCTGCCGACAAATTCGCCGCCACCTAACATCGGTCCAGTAATTAGCGGTGCTGTCTTCCTTGCATCTTTTTCAATAGTAGTGACAATGCCATTACCCGAGATAAATGATTGTTCATTGGTTTGAAA
>CAZCQR010000077.1:0-1765 GCA_964500885.1 uncultured Clavibacter sp. | reverse complement strand
TCAAAATGAAAAGATGTTACAGAAGCAAGTGAACATTGACGTTTCCTCGGATCATGCAACATCGGCCGGCCTTCAATTGAAGAACGGAGAATCCAAATTGGTAATTGATGTGAAACTACTAAAGCATCTTTTCCACCAGCAGCAATACGAGCAGCTTCAATTGCTGCCTGCATTCTGGCAATCTGTTCTTTATATGGCTCACCCCATGATGGTCGCCATGGATTCCATAAATGGCGCCAAGCACTTGGTTTTCTTAATACGCCGTCACCAACGCCAAAAGGTTTTCCTTCAAAGATATTTGCAGCTTCAATTAATCGATCATCACTCTTAATTTCTAATTTATGTTTCGCTGCAATTGGCGCTGCGGTTTGTTGAGCGCGTTCTAGGGGTGAGGCATGAATTGCGCCAAGTGAAAGATTTGCAGACCAATCAGCAACAGCTTCGGCCATTGCTATGCCGCGTTCTGATAATCGCCAACCGGGCTGACGTCCATAAAGGATGCTTTCTGGATTATGTACTTCACCATGGCGCAGAACATGAACAGTTGATGAAATTGCGCTCATACGGGAAAGCATAAACGAGAATGCTTAGAACCATTTCGCTACTGTTCCTACATGCCACGGATCGCTTTCTTTGATGTAGATAACACTCTTACGCGTGGCTCAACTCTCTATTTCCTTGGCAAAGGAATGTACAACCGTGGCTTCTTTACAAAACGAGATATCGGCGCTTGGGTCTTAGCAAATATTAGATTTCGTATGACCGGTACCGAAAAGCGAGAAGTAATTGAACGTTTTCAAAAATCTGCAACCGATTTTATTGGTGGCCACAAAGTTGATGAGATTCGGGTAATCGGCGAAGATATTTATAACGAGTTTGTCTCGCCATCTCTATGGAGCGGCACGATGGCGATTGCAAAACGTCACTTAGATATGGGCGATGAGGTCTGGTTAGTTACCGCTTCGCCAAAAGATTTTGCAGATCTAATCGCAGAAAAATTAGGTTTTACCGGCGCTCTTGGAACCGTTGCTGAAACTAAAGATGGAAAGTACACCGGAAACCTAATTGGACCACTTCTTCACGGTACGGAAAAAGCAAAGGCAGTTATGAAACTAGTAACTGATAGAAAGATTGATATTAAAGAATGCTATGCATATTCAGATTCACATAATGATTTGCCATTGTTAAATTCAGTCGGCCATCCAAATGCAATTAACCCAGATGCCAAACTGCGAATTATCTCATTCTCTTCGGGTTGGCCGGTACATGATTTTCGAAGATTACGTTGGCTAAATAGATTTATCGGTCCAACTGTCAGCCGCTTTGCTGGCTTCTGGACTTATTTAACAGCTCGCAACAAATAGCGGTAACGTTAGCCAGTTATGTCACTTTCAGTTGCTTCCGCGATGCCTACATTTGCAGAAGAGCTACGCGCCAGAAGTGATGAAGAGTTAATTCAATTATTTAATCTCCGCCCAGATTTAATTACACCGATTCCAGCCGATATGGGCGCACTTGCTACTCGCGCTACCTCTGCACCGAGTTTGATCCGTGCCATTGAATCGTTAAATCGCTGGCAGCTACAGGTTCTTGAGACCACCACACTCTTTGAAGATTCTTACTCAATAACTGAAGTAACTGAGCTAACCGATAACGCTGCGAAAACTACATTGGAAGAACTCCTTGCTTTAGCGCTTATCTATAGGGATGGAAAGAAGTTCCGGACTCCGCGTGCCGTTAGAGATATCTTGGGTGAAAATATTGC
>CAZCQR010000076.1:0-3943 GCA_964500885.1 uncultured Clavibacter sp. | reverse complement strand
ACTCATTGCAATACCGGCGCACTTGCTACAACTGAATGGGGCACCGCTCTCGGTGTTATCCGTGATTTATATGAGCGAGGTTTAGTGAGTGAAGTATTTGCTGATGAAACCCGACCTCTTTTACAAGGTTCGCGTCTAACGGCATGGGAGCTTTCGCAATTAAATATTCCTTACCGAATTCTTCCCGATGGCGCAGCAGCAAGTGCGATCTTTGCGGGCCTTATTGATGCAGTTCTAATCGGAGCAGATCGAATCGCTAAAAATGGGGATTCAGCAAATAAAATTGGTTCACTTGCTGTAGCTGTTGCAGCAAATGCGATGAAAGTTCCATTTTTCGTTGTAGCTCCAGAATCCACGATTGATCGTTCGATAGCAACTGGTGGAGATATCGAGATTGAATTCCGCGATGATAAAGAAGTAACACATTTTGCTGGCAATCCAGTTGCCCCAGTAGGTTCCAAAACATATAACCCAGCATTTGATGTTACGCCGGCTAGATTTATAACGGCTATCATCACAGAGAAGCAGGTCTATCAACCAATGAATGGAGAATCCTTGTGATTGATCAGGAGTTAGCCAAACTCGTAACTCGTTCCAAAAAAATTGGAAGCGATCAATCGCTCGTTGTCTACGGTGGCGGAAATACATCAGCAAAAGGCGAGGTAATTGATCACTTAGGTAGAAAACGAAACGTTCTCTGGGTTAAGGGTTCAGGCGCCGATATGCAATATGGCGAAGCAGTTGATTACCCAGCTCTCTATTTAGAAGAGTTGATTGCACTCCACAAAAATAATGATCTTGATGATGAGACGATGGTTGATTATGTAACCAGAGCACTTGTCGATCCAACTGCGCGCAGGCCATCAATTGAAACTCTTCTACATGCATTTCTGCCAGCACGACATATTGATCATGTCCATGCCGATTCAATCTGTGCACTTACCAATCATGAAGATGGCAAGGCAGCTGTCAAAGATGCCCTTGGTGATGGTTTTTCTTATGTCGAATGGCTTCGACCTGGATTTAAACTCTCAAAATTAGTAAGCGAGCTAAATAATAGTGAAGGTGTAATTCTGGCTCACCATGGATTGATTGTCTGGGATGACGATAGCGATAAGTGTTATGCCAAGACTTTAGCTGCCGTTGAGAAGGCGCAGAGTTATCTAAATACCTTAAAGAAACCGCCAAAGGCTGATTTCAAACATCAAGATTTAACTGACGCCCAGATTCAAGAGCTATTGCTGAAGTTGCGCGGTCGATTAGGTAAGCGCCAAGTGCTACGTACTGATTCAAGATTGCGACAGATTGCAGATCGAGAAGATCTACCTAAGGTACTAGCAGCAGGAGCCGCCAGCGCTGATCACATGTTAAGAATTCGCCCTTGGTCATGTGCTACCACGCTCGAAACTATTGATAAATCTGTCTCTGATTATCAGAAAAAGTATGAGAGTTATTTTGAAGCGAATAAATCATTGCTTCCACCTGGTTACGTCAGCCATGGCAATGATCCGCGAGTCTTTTTAGTTCCTGGTTTGGGAATGATTGGCGCTGCTCCAACATTAAATGAGAGCAAAATGTTGGCAGATATTGCTTTCCATACTCATTCAGTCGGTGCAACAGTTGTAGATTCATTTGCAAAACCACGTTCACTTCCAGATAACGAAATCTTTGGCTTTGATTATTGGCCGATGGAACTCTATAAATTGAAGTTAAAACCTAAAGCCCCTGCGTTAGTAGGTTCGATTTATGTCGTGACCGGCGCTGGCAGCGGAATCGGCAGAGGAGTTGCACTTCATCTTGCATCACTCGGTGCCAATTTGGCGCTCGCAGACCTTGATAAAGCTGGGCTAGAGGCAACAGCGAAAGAGTTTGCCGAAAAGAAATATGCCAAACCGCTCTTGATTGAAGGCGATCAAAGTAATGAAGAAGTTACACGTCGAACTATCACTGAAACAATCGCCAACTTCGGTGGTCTAGATGGTCTTGTGCTAAACGCCGGAATCGGAGTTCCTGGAACAATTGAAGAGCTTTCTGCAGAACAGTGGCGTAAAGGGATTGAAATTAATCTTACTTCTGCATTCTTATTAACAAAATATGGAATGCAAGCGATGCGCACGCAAGGCATGGGCGGCAGTCTTGTATTCATTGCAAGTAAGAATGCCTTTGCGCCAGGTGCAGGTTTTGGCGGTTACTCAGTCTCCAAGGCGGGCATGATTCAACTTATGCGAATTGCAGCCCTTGAAGGCGGCCCTGCTGGAATTAGATCTAATGCGCTAAATCCAGATGCTGTCTTTGATAACAGCAAACTTTGGGAAGGTGGAATTCGCGAACAGCGCGCCAAAGAACATGGTGTTAAACCAGAAGAGTTAGAAGATTTCTATGCAAAGCGAAATATTTTGAAAGCTAGAGTGCGAAGTGAAGATGTTGCCCGCTCTGTTGCATATTTACTTTCAGACGAATCCTCTAGAACTACCGGCGCTGTAATTCCAGTAGATGGCGGCGTAGCTGCAGGGTTCCCACGTTAGGAGCGCAAATGGTTAATTGGGAGCAATTAAAAACAGAGGCAACTAGCGCAATGAAAAAGGCATATGCGCCATATTCAAAGTTTCCGGTCGGCGTTGCAGCGCTAGTTGACGATGGCAGAATCATCAGCGGTTGTAATGTCGAAAATGCAAGTTATGGTTTAACACTCTGTGCGGAATGTTCTTTAATTTCAGAATTAATAATGAGCGGCGGCGGTCGATTAATTGCCGCCGTATGCGTAGATCAAAAAGGCAATTTACTTTCACCTTGTGGCCGTTGTCGCCAACTACTTTATGAACACGGTGGCGATCAATTAGAACTTCTTACGCCAGATGGTCC
Organism: uncultured Clavibacter sp.; assembly: GCA_964500885.1. Classification (GTDB taxonomy): domain Bacteria; phylum Actinomycetota; class Actinomycetes; order Nanopelagicales; family Nanopelagicaceae; genus MAG-120802. The sequence continues at coordinate 1,081 of CAZCQR010000076.1, read as the reverse complement.
TAAGAATATGACAGTAATACTTCCTTGGGGTTTTGGTCCGAAAGATTTAAATGTCTGAACCATTTGCCGCCGTTGAGATCATCTCTGCAAAACGTGATCGCAATGAATTAACCGATCCGCAAATTGATTGGGTAATCGATGCATATGTAAGAGGTGTAGTTGCAGATGAACAGATGTCTGCGCTGCTAATGGCGATTCTGCTAAATGGTATGAATTCAAGAGAGATTTCCCGTTGGACCGATGCGATGATTAATAGTGGCGAGCGAATGTCTTGGAAGACTCTTGGTAAACCAACTGTAGATAAACATTCAACCGGTGGCGTTGGCGACAAAATAACTCTGCCACTTGCGCCATTAGTTGCAGCATGTGGCGCTGCGGTTCCGCAGCTATCGGGACGCGGACTTGGCCATACCGGAGGAACTCTCGACAAGATGGAGGCGATTCCTGGTTGGCGCGCTTCACTCTCCAATGAAGAGATGCTTAAAGTTTTACAAGATTGCGGCGCTGTTATCTGTGCTGCTGGAACCGGTTTAGCACCGGCAGATAAGAAACTTTATGCGTTGCGCGATGTAACGGCGACTGTACAAGCCATCCCGCTAATTGCATCTTCAATTATGAGTAAGAAGATTGCTGAAGGAACTAGCGCTTTAATTCTTGATGTTAAGACTGGAAATGGCGCTTTCATGTCGGAACCAGAGAAAGCAAAAGAATTAGCGCGCACTATGGTTGATCTTGGCAAACGTGCCGGAGTAACAACGCGCGCTTTAGTTACCGCAATGGATGTGCCACTTGGTTTAACTGCTGGCAACGCTCTTGAAGTTAGAGAATCTATAGAAGTCTTACAAGGTGGCGGTCCAGCTGATGTAGTTGAACTAACTATTCTCCTAGCGCGAGAAATGCTCGATGCAGCGCAAGTAAAAGGTAAAGACCCAGAAAAAGCGCTTAGTGATGGCAGCGCAATGGATCATTGGCGAAGAATGGTTGCTGCACAAGGTGGCAATCCAGATGCACCACTTCCGACCGCTAAACATCAAGAAGTTATTTCAGCTGATAAAGATGGCGTAATTGCATCGATGAATGC
>CAZCQR010000075.1:0-3974 GCA_964500885.1 uncultured Clavibacter sp. | reverse complement strand
AAATTCTGCGCGAAGCCGATTTTGTTGCGCGCCAAGAATTACAATTTGCCGGTCTTGATCGAGAGATTTGGCAATGTCCAGTTGTCCTCCTCGCAGATGTACGAAGCGTGGGAGTCCAAGGAGATGGTCGAACATATGGCCATCCGATTGTGCTCCGACCCGTATCAAGTGAAGATGCGATGACTGCAGATTGGTATCCAATACCAACAGAAGTATTGGCAAAGATTTCGAATCGAATCACAAATGAAGTACGAGAAGTAAATCGAGTGGTTGTTGATATAACTTCAAAACCACCCGGAACTATTGAATGGGAGTAGCTTGATGCGAAGAGCGCTATCAATTGCGGTGATTTCCATTCTTCTTTCAACCTTTATTATTCCGGCTTCAAGTGCAGAACATAAAGCAAAGTATGCAAATAAAGAGACGGCAGTACTTTGTGATGAATCGACTCTAAGTTCTCATGATTCAAAAAAAGTAGCAGTTCCAAATAAAGTTTTGAAGAAATTTCCAAGATTTATTGAATTGGAAACGAATTGCGGTTTGATTGTTATTCGAACCGATAATTCAGCAGCACCACGTGCAGTTACATTTATGACTTCATTAGTACAACAACGATATTTTGATGAAACTTCCTGCCATCGCTTAACGACTGATGTAACAAGCTTCATTCAATGCGGCGATCCAACGGGCACTGGTATGGGAGACAAGGTCTATACCTACCAAAAAGAGAATCTGCCGCGTAAATCTGGAAAATATCGCGAAGGTACGGTTGCAATTCAGAATCGCGATGGAATTAGTAGCCAGTTCTTACTTTTCTATGACGATACGACGTTGGCACCGAATCACAGTATCTGGGGACGAATAATTCATGGGATTGATATCTTGGAGTACATCGCAGATGGTGGAGTCTCAGGTGGCGGTTCTGACGGAGCGCCTGTTAGAGAACTTATAATTAAACGGGCAACGCTACGTTAATCTGAATTAACTACTTTAAATATTTCTGCAATTCTTCCGGCTGGTAAACCATTTGCTTCGGCATTCTTCTCGCCCCAGCTGCGGACCATATCTTCTAGCTCTTTGTTATGTGCAGTTTGACTAACATGCGCACGTAATGCTGCCATCTTCTTCGGAAATGTTTCAGTTATATCTACAAAATGATTAGGTTGTGGTGATCCGGTTATCCAAAGTTCTCGAACTCGCCAAGGCTCAAAGCCCGCATCCTTCAAATCTGTAAATGCATAAGGATTTCTAGCATCTGGATAAACGGCCTGAATCGCAGTTTCGCCAGCGGCTAAGTGATCAGGGTGGCTAGCAAATATCCGTTCCCAATTTCTTTCAGGTGATTGCACAACCATTCGGTCTGGCTTGGCACGTCTAATCTCTCGAACAATATCTTTACGGAGTTCCAGTGAAGGAAATAGAGAACCGTCTCGATAATTTAGATAAGTGACGATATCGACACCAAGTTCTTTTCCAGCCGCACGTTGCTCACGTTGTCTTACTTGCGCCATCTCTTCTAATGGAAAATCGGATGATTCACCACCTTGATCGCCATTTGTGATTATGCAATATGAAACTTCAATACCGCGACTAGTCCATTGAGCGATTGTTCCGCCTGCACCAAAATCACAATCATCTGGGTGGGCCATAACAACCAGAATGCGCTTGATTTCTTCATCGAGTAGCGGAGTCACCGCCGTATTCTAGACTTCGACGCGTGTCCGAAAGAGCGATTACCTCATTACTCGAAGGACTAAATCCCCAACAACAAGAAGCCGTAATTCATGAAGGCGGTCCACTTCTAGTCGTTGCTGGCGCAGGATCTGGAAAAACCCGAGTCCTTACACGTCGAATTGCTTATTTGATGGCGAAACGTGGCGTTGAACCATTTGAAATTCTGGCAATTACCTTTACAAATAAAGCAGCTGGCGAAATGAAAGAAAGAGTTGCCTCTTTAGTAGGCGGTCGCGCCAAAGCTATCTGGGTTTCCACATTTCACTCAGCTTGCGTCCGAATCTTGCGTCAAGAAGCATCCAGACTTGGTTTTAGCACTTCATATTCAATTTATGATCAAGCCGATAGCGTTCGTTTAGTTACCTTGGTTATGCGAGATTTAAATATCGATCAGAAAAGATATAACCCTCGCGCAGTCGCCGCACTGATTTCAAATGCTAAAAACGAGTTATTGGGTCCTGCTGATTATCGAAATAGCACTACTACGTATTTTGAAGAAATAGTTGCCGAAATCTATGCGGTATACCAACAGCGACTCACCACTGCTAATGCCATGGATTTTGATGATCTAATTATGAAGACTGTAGAAGTAATGCAGAAATTCCCAGAAGCTCGGGCTCGATATCGACAACGCTTTAAACATATCTTGGTCGATGAATATCAAGATACAAATCATGCCCAATACATCCTGATTCGCGAACTTGTAGGTACAGATCGTGATGGCATACCTGCTGCCGAGCTCTGCGTAGTCGGCGATGCAGATCAATCAATTTACGGTTTTCGTGGCGCAACAATCAGAAATATTATGCAATTTGAAGAAGATTACCCAGATGCGACCACAATTTTACTGGAACAGAATTATCGATCCACACAGAATATCCTCAGCGCCGCAAATGCAGTAATCGCTAAGAATGAATCTCGTAAAGAGAAGAACCTTTGGTCTGAATCAGGCAGTGGAGCGAAATTAATTGGCTTTGTTGCTGAAAATGAACATCACGAAGCAGAGTTTGTTCGCGACGAGATGCGACGATTGATGGATACTGGTGAATCTACATATGGCGATACTGCGATCTTCTATCGTACAAATGCCCAATCTCGCGTCTTTGAAGAAACCTTTATGCGCTCCACGATTCCCTACAAAGTAGTCGGCGGGGTTCGCTTTTACGAACGAAAGGAAGTAAAAGATCTTCTTGCATATCTTCGAGTATTGGTTAATCCAACTGATGAAGTTTCCTTACTTAGAATCATAAATACGCCAAAACGGGGAATCGGCGATCGAGCGCTCGATGTAATTTCACAATCTGCAAAGCGTGATGAAAAATCATTCTGGCACGCGCTGGCAGAGGCCACTAGTTCTGAGCTAACGCCCCGTGCCGCCGCTTCGATATCGGCATTTGTTTCGATGATTAACACCTTGCAAGTTTTGGTGGAAGCAAACCGGCCACCAGCAACAATTGCAGCTGCCGTTCTCGAACAATCTGGTCTCCTGGAAGAACTTAGAGCAAGTCACGATCCACAAGATGAAGTGCGAGTTGAAAACTTAGAAGAAATGGTTGCGGTAATTGAAGAGTATGAAGAGCGAATAGTCTCCGAAGGTGAAACTCCAACGCTAGCTGGTTTCTTAGAAGAGGTATCTCTTGTCGCAGATGCTGATGAAATTCCGGAAGGCGAAGATCATGGCGGTGTAGTTACTTTGATGACTCTACACACCGCAAAAGGTTTGGAATTCCCAACGGTATTTTTAACTGGAATGGAGGAAGGAGTCTTTCCACATTCTCGAACTTTGGGAGAGAAGAAAGAGTTAGAAGAAGAGCGCAGACTTGCTTATGTTGGATTAACTCGCGCCCGAAAACGACTTTATCTTTCACGCGCCGAATATCGATCTGCATGGGGCGCACCAAATTACAATCCGCCATCACGCTTCTTAGAAGAAATTCCAGAAGATTTGATTGAATGGAATAAATCTTCTAGCGCATATGCGACTCCGCCAATTACCCGAAAGAAATTTCAACCGCCACCAAGAGCGACTGGAAAACAGACAACTGCACTGCAACTTGCAGTTGGTGATCGCGTCTCACATGACACCTTTGGATTAGGCACTGTGATAGCGGTCTCAGGTGAAGGCGATAAATCAGAAGCAACTATCAATTTTGGTAGTTATGGCGAGAAGCGTTTGTTGCTCCGTTATGCGCCAGTAGATAAGTTATGACCCATGGACCTTTTTGAGTATCAGGCCCGCG
>CAZCQR010000074.1:0-4029 GCA_964500885.1 uncultured Clavibacter sp. | reverse complement strand
ATTTCTGGCGGCCACTCTTTAGTAAGCATCGCAACTGAAAGTCGAGAGTGACTATTCAACGCCATTTGCTAAGAGTATCGTTAGGCCATGGCGCGCATTGAACTTCCGTTAGGAATTGTCTTGGCCGGCGGAGAAGGAAAGCGTTTAATGCCATTGACCGCCGATAGAGCCAAACCAGCAGTCCCATTTGGCGGGGCTTATAGATTAATTGATTTCGTGCTCTCCAATCTTGTAAACGCTGGATTCTTGCGGATTGCCGTGCTTACTCAATATAAATCACATTCATTAGATCGACATATAACAACGACTTGGCGAATGTCTAACCTTCTTGGAAACTACATAACTCCAGTGCCTGCTCAGCAAAGGTTAGGCCCGCGCTGGTATACCGGAAGCGCTGACGCAATTTTGCAGAATTTCAATTTGATTCATGATGAAAATCCAAAACATGTTTTAGTTTTTGGCGCCGATCACGTCTACCGAATGAATCCAGATTTGATGTACCAACAACATTTGCAAACTGGAGCCGGCGTTACGGTGGCTGCAATACGTATGAAGAAGAGCGAAGCTAGCAACTTTGGCGTTATTGAACTTGCTGAAGATGGAATAACAATTAAAGCTTTCCATGAAAAACCTCTCGACCCGCCTGGAATGCCTGGAAATCCAGATTGGTCATTGGTCTCTATGGGAAATTACATCTTCCGTAGAGACGCGATGGAAGAAGCTCTACAACGTGACGCTGCCGATTTAGATAGTAGACACGATATCGGCGGAAACATTATTCCTGCGATGACAAAAGATGGTTCAGCCAAAGTTTATGACTTCGCAAACAACATTGTTCCGGGAGAAACAGAACGCGATAAAGGTTATTGGCGTGATGTTGGTTCTATTGATTCTTATTTTGACGCTCACATGGATTTAGTATCGGTTCACCCAATTTTCAATCTTTACAATAGAAATTGGCCAATTCTTACCAATCCGCCTTCAATGCCACCTGCCAAATTCTCTGAAAGAGGAATTGCTTTTGATTCAATCGTGGGGGCCGGATCCATTATTGCCGGTGGGGAGCTTAGAAATACCGTTGCCTCGTATGACGTGTTAGTAGGACGTGATGCGAAAATCGAAAATTCTGTCCTAATGCCATCGGTTCGCATTGGGGATGGTGCGCAGATTAAGAATGTAATTCTCGATAAGAATGTAATTGTCGAGCCAGGGGCTCGAATTGGCTTTGATAGAGCCGAAGATCAGAAGCGCTTTACAGTTTCAGATGCTGGAATTGTTGTTGTCGGTAAGGGCGAAGTCGTAACTCGCTAGATTTCGCCGCTCTCTAATAACTTCAATACTTGATCGCCGCGCTTTAACGTTTCAGGCAAATCGCTTAGTTTTTTCAGACCATTAAGCTGCTGAAACATTCGATGATTTTTGCTAAAACGATCCTTATGTCTATCTAAATAGTGCCAATAAAGGGTAGTAAATGGACAAGAGTCATCATCGCTTCGAGTTTTTGGATTGTAATCACAGTTCTTACAGTAATTAGACATTCTAGAAATGTACGAGCCACCAGCAATGTAAGGTTTAGTTGACATTTTGCCGCCGTCTGCATGCATGCTCATGCCAATTACATTTGGAACCATCACCCAATCCGTAGCATCAATAAAGTTATTCCGCATCCAAGTCAACATTTGCTCTGGCTCCACATCGGCAAGTGCCGCTAAATTACTTAGAATCATCAATCTTGGGATGTGATGTACCCATCCTCGCTCTTCGATGCCGGCAAGGGTCTCCGATACGCAGTTCATCTTAGTTTTAACTGGATTTTCAAAGAGTGGAAGGAGTTTTCTTGTCGAACCTAGATTATTTAGATTGCGATAATCCTCGCCGAAGTACCAGTAAAGACCATTTATATATTCTCGCCATCCAATAACTTGTCTAATAAATCCTTCGCAAGATTGTATTGGTACATCACCTTTTGCAAAACGTTTGAGAGTCTCTTTTACAACTTCGTCTGGGGTAAGAAGTCCGACATTTAAATATGTACTAAGTAGTGAATGATGAAGCGCCCATGATTTGGTGGTCATCGCATCTTCAAATGGTCCAAAGTTTGGAAGAGAGTTTTTCAGGAAGAAATTAAGTTGGGCGAGCGCCGATTCACGCGTGGTTCCCCATAGAGAATCAGCAATCCGACCACTCGTTTTGAATGAATCTAATTGCGAGATTACTTCTAGATCAATTTGATCTCTTTCATGTGACAAATACTTCGGCCAGGGGTACGGCTCCTTAGGGGGAGGGTTTCGATTTTCATCATCGTAATTCCAACGACCACCAAGTGGTTCACCAGATTCCATTAAGACATCAAGACGGTGTCGTTGCCAGCGGTAAAAATTCTCCAGCTTAAGACTCCTTTGCGAATCAGCCCACTGCTTAAATTCTTCTCTAGATGTTAAGAAAAAATCATTTGGCAAGAATTTAACGTTAATTTCGCGTAATGATTTATGCAGCCGGTAGGAGGAAGGCTCCGCCGCTATAACTTCTTTGAAATTACTAGCAATTTGGAGAATTCCAGTGTGGGTATTGGCAGCTCGAATCATATGAACTTCAAAACCTTGAGATTCCAAAGCCCGTGCGAAATGTTGGGCAGCGGAGAGTAAGAAAAATAATCGCTGCTTATTCCATCGTGCAGAATTAAGCATCCGTTCACTTTCTACAAAGATAATTGAATGTGAATCAGGACTAGCTCCCTTTAAGGCGCCTTTATTTTGATTTAAGTTGTCATGCGCCAGGTAGATAAGCGTCTTTACCCTCGATTTTGCCATTGCCAAAAGAGTAGCGGGGGATTGGTAGAATCGCGCTTGGAAAATTGCATTCCTATGGGAGATTCCCAGTTATAGATCTGGAGATGTAAATGCGTTTTGGTGTTCTCACAGGCGGTGGAGATTGCCCTGGCCTAAATGCGGTAATTCGAGCGGTCGTACGTAAAGGTGAAAAAGAGTACGGCTATGAATTTATTGGATTTAGAGATGGCTGGAAGGGTCCACTTGAAGGTTTAACGATGCCTTTGAACATAAAGGCTACCCGCGGAATCTTGCCTCGCGGTGGCACAATTTTGGGATCTTCTCGAACTAATCCATTCAAGATTGAAAATGGCGTCGAGCGAATCAAAGAAAATCTAGCGAAGATGAATATCGATGCCTTAATTGCAATTGGCGGAGAAGATACTTTGGGTGTTGCCACTAAATTAGATGCCTTAGGTGTAAAGGTAATTGGTGTTCCGAAAACAATTGACAATGATTTAAACAATACGGATTACACATTTGGTTTTGATACTGCAGTAAATATCGCTGTCGAAGCAATTGATCGACTCCATACAACTGCTGAATCACACCACCGCGCCCTCATAGTAGAAGTTATGGGTAGACATGCAGGTTGGATTGCACTGCATTCTGGAATGGCTGGTGGAGCTTCCTGCATCTTAATTCCCGAAGTCCCATTTGATATCGAAAAAGTTTGTAAATATGTTGAATCGCGATTTGAGCAGTCATATGCACCAATCATCGTTGTTGCAGAAGGCGCACTGCCAAAAGATGGAACGATCGTTACAAAAGATGGATCACTTGATTCATTTGGCCATGTAAAGCTATCTGGAATTGGTGAATGGCTCGCCAAAGAGATTGAATCTCGAACTGGAGCTGAGGCGCGAACATCAATTCTTGGCCATATTCAACGAGGCGGTACACCTACTGCCTTTGATCGCGTCCTTGCTACCCGTTTCGGCGTCCATGCAATAACTGCGGCTCATGAAGGTGATTGGGGCAAGATGGTGGCATTACACGGAACTGAGATTGCTCGGGTACCGCTCGCCTCGGCAACCGATAAGTTAAAGACTGTTGACCCTCGTTTATTAGCAGAAGCCGAAGTCTTCTTTGGCTAGAAAACCAATTAGCGAGATTGCTAGTTGATTCTCTACCCTTAACCAATGACCCCTCAGCTCGAGAATCTTTTTAATGATTCACTCGTTGCACACCAACAACCAGA
>CAZCQR010000073.1:0-4062 GCA_964500885.1 uncultured Clavibacter sp. | reverse complement strand
TGAAATTAGAACCTTTTCCATATCGAACTGGTTCGACATGGGTATGTTCATCGGGGAAAAATGATGAGGTAATTGCAGCGCCTTTAGAGAAATCAATAGCACCGTCTTTAGGCATAATCGCACCTGTTAACGCCTCTGAATTCGTTCTAGATAATTTCCCTAAAGCTTTAGATAACTTCGGTAGATTTCCGTTGCTCTTCATTCGATGTAATAACTTCTGCGTGTTATAAGTTCCTGCTGCAACAACTACTTGGCCGGCAGTAAAAGTTCTCTTACCGCCAAACCAGGCGCTGCTCTTTCGAGCCTCAATCTGCCAACCACCTTTAACTTCCTTAATTGCCGTAACAGTATGTTCTGGAAAGACTTGTGCTCCAGCGCTCTCTGCTAATCCGAGATAATTCTTTGGCAAGGTATTTTTTGCGTTATATCGACATCCCGTCATACATCCACCGCATTGTCTACAACCATGACGATCTGGACCAACGCCACCAAAATATGGATCTTTGCTTAGTACTCCTGAACCATCACCGAAATGAACTCCGAGTGGTGCCATTTTAAAAGTGTGACCAACACCCATTTCATCTGCAACATCTTTCATCGCTTGATCAGATGGTGAGAAATATGGATTATCTGCAACACCTAACATTCGAGATGCTTGGTCATACCAAGGCAATAACTCAGATTTCCAATCCGTTATATGTTGCCATTGCTTATCTTCAAAATATGAATCAGGCGGTTGATACAAAGTATTCGCATAGACCAGTGATCCGCCACCAACGCCAGCTCCCGCTAAGACCAAAACATCCGGAAGGGCGTGAATTCTCTGTATGCCACGCAAACCTAGACGTGGCATAAACAAGAATTTTGATAACCGCCAAGAAGTCTTTGGAAAATCTTTATCTTTAAAACGTCGACCCGCCTCTAAAACCGCGACTCGATATCCCTTTTCAGTTAACCGAAGTGCGGCAACAGAACCACCAAACCCTGAACCAATTACCAGAACGTCAAAATTGCGGTTCATAGCAATAATCTACAGAGGCAACTCTGCTATTTCTATAACTTCAGTTATCCTCTCGCTATGACAGAGAATAAACGCGAACTAGGCAGAAAACCTCAGCGAGGGGTAACTGATAAATCAGAAATCTATGCAATTCTCGATGAGGGAATCATCGCTCATATTGGATTTAATGATCCCGATACCAATGAACCAATGGTTATCCCGGTTGCATACGGTAGAGATGGCGATCGAATTCTCTTTCACGGTTCAACTGGTTCTCGAATGTTTATGGCCCTCAAGAAAGGCTCACCGGTCTGCGCCACGGTCACATTACTCGATGGCATAGTTTCAGCTCGAAGCCCATTTAACTCTTCGATGAACTATCGATCGGTAATGGCATTCGGTACAACCAGAGTCCTCGAAGGTGATGAAAAAGAGAAAGCTCTCTATGCCGTTACTGAAAGATTAGTTCCGGGGCTGTGGGATGCGGGACGCGAGCAAACCGCAAAAGAGTTTGCGCAGACCATGATTGTTGAATTAAAACTTGATGACGTAACCGCCAAAAAACGAACTGGAGGGGCGTTAGATCCAGAAGATGCGGCGCTACCAATCTGGGCTGGCGTGATTCCGATGAGCACAACTTTTGGTGAGCCAATCACAAATGAGGACGCTAGACACGTCCCGGTTCCTGATTACATTAAAAATATCGCAAAGCGATAAGGGTGAGGCTCGAAGGGTCATAGAAATAACATCACCCCATAGTTCATGATTTAGGGGTGAAGCCAGCAAATTCCAAAGATCTCGCAGGAACCAACTCACCCTCTCTCGATTTAGCAAGTTTTGCCGAGCTTAAGGAAGCGGCAACTACCAGTGAACTGGAAATACTTTCAGATCTTTCTTTACTAGATAGTTTTACTGAAAATGAAGCGTTAAAGATTTCAAAGAACCCTGACTTATCGCAAAAAATAAAACAATTATTCTCTAGACAATATCTATCTTTAATCTCTACTTCACCAAACCGATATCAAATTAACAACTTAATCAGAGATGGATTGCGAGATTTACTTTCAGAAAATGAAATACATTTCAAGGACATAGCATTTAAATCTGCTGAGTCGTTGAAATCGAGCAATCCGCTTAAGGCGTTAGAGCTATATGGACTGGCTGGTGATGCCGAAGCGGCAACTAAACACATAATCTCAAACCTACATCATTTCCTTTTGCATTCTGATATCGAAGTTTTGATGAAATGGGCACCATTGGTGGCCAAGGCACTTGGTGGTGGAATAAATCGGGAAAAGTTAGTTAAAGCTTATGGGTTGCTAGCATCCGGTAGATACGAATCACTTAAATCAACGATTCGAGAAATTGAAGTGACTCTTGGATCTGATTCTGTAAGTAGGTCAATTTCTGAGGATTTGATACCACTCAAACTATTTGTGGATTTCTCCTTTGGATACTTTCCAAACGTTTTAGATCAAAAGTCACAAATCTTAAATGGATCAGATAATCCTTCGACGATTCGAAATGGCACTCTCTTACATCGCATTTTTCTAATTTCATATTTTTATCTACAAGATCGAGAAGGTTTTACTCAGTACTTTAAAGAGTTGAATAAACCGGTATCAAGTGATGCACCCATCATTGAGCTCGTACACATTAACTCTTTCAAAGCCATGGATGCTTTCTTATCGGGTCATTACCTTGAAGCTAGCGAATTTGCGTTAGCTGCTTGCAATCTTGCCGACGAATTAAATATTGAGGGCGCTTACTACCCTTTTGAATCAGCGTACATATTGATGGATATACAACTTGAATTCGGAAACGAGGAGAAATCTCAAAATTACTTGGATAAGTATCTAGGTAAAGCAATAAAAACTCATCAGTATGCATGGATAGTTGCCTTTTATGCGAAAGCGGCTCTCATTAAGGCTCAATCTGGAAACTCTGATGGCGCACTTTCTTTTATTAGAAAAGGTAGAGAACTTATCGACTCACCACTCTATGGCCCTCACATAACATATATCCTTGATGGACACGAACTTATTGTGCGCCTTCCACTTGGGGACATGGAAAGAATAAAAGAATTACTTTTCAAGTTATCAGCCAATGGAAATCATAAAGGTGTTCAAACTTTTAATTACAGTTTAGAGATTTTGCAAAATCCAGCGGAGGCTGAGCGAATTGCTGAACTAATGCCTAACGAGACAGATCAAGATAAGTTTCATAAAGAGTTACTTCTAGCGGCCGCTTACGCTTCTAAGCCGACCATCGCCATGATTCACGTTAAGAATGCAGTTGAATTAGCAGTACCAAATGGATATTTCCGAGCTTTTCTAAATATGCCGCCCCAAGTGAAGGATTATGTTTTACAACTCGCTACGCAAGCCCCAACAAATTATCTTGAAAATCTCGCAAGAGCAATTAGGAATCAGACAAGTCTTCAAGCAATAAATTCTGCTGCCATGGAAAAGCCACTTACAAAGCAGGAGTTGGTAATCTTGCGCCGACTTGATTCCGGTTTACCGATTTCTCAGATTGCTACGGCACTTTCAATTTCTAAAAACACTATCAAGACTCATCTCAAAAGCGTTTATCGAAAGCTCGGTGCGGAATCTCGCAAAGACGCTGTCAATAAAGCTAGGGAGTTGATGCTTCTGTAAATTCACTTTCTGGAGCCCCCCGTCAGGATTGAACTGACGACCTTCCGCTTACAAGGCGGATGCTCTACCACTGAGCTAGGGAGGCGTGAAGGAGAATTATGACAGGCATTTCAAGTTCCCATGAGCGATAGATTCTCTTCCTTATGAATACTCCAGTCTGGCTAAGCCCCGAAACAACATCGGTAAATCGCTTGCCGATGCTCAATATCGGCCACCTGATGACAATCTCGCTAGATGGAGAATGGAATTTTCAATTACTTGATAACCCAGATCAAGAACCTAGTAAACGTTGGCAATCAATTCCGGTACCTGGACTTTGGACGATGGTCAATGGTCAACAACCTTTCGGCGATAAACCAATCTATACGAATGTACAGATGCCATTTTCAGAGTTACCACCGC
>CAZCQR010000072.1:0-4072 GCA_964500885.1 uncultured Clavibacter sp. | reverse complement strand
TTATGTGCAGCAGTTACCGCAGCATCACATTCTTTTTCGCCGGCAACTTGTATTTCAGCAATGATGCTGTCATCACTTGGATCGCGAACTGGAACAGTGCCAGAGCCTTTAACCCATTTTCCATCTATATAAAGCTCGGTTTTTAACTGCATAAGGCAGAGCATACGCGTGAAATAAAGAGGCGTAGAATCAGGCATTACTGTGGCTAAATCCTGGACAGATGATGCGCCTTCACCAAAGGCGCTCTCAGAGCATGCGCACCTTAAGGATCCGCTCTCCTATCGAATTAAGAAGTTTCTACTTGGCGCCCCGCTAAATCGCCACACTTTGGGCCACCAGAGATTGAAGAAGCGATATGCCCTTGGCGTTCTCTCATCTGATCCAATCTCATCATCAGCATATGGAACTGAGCAGATACTTGTTGGATTAATTCCGGCATTTGGCATTGCAGCATTTTCGTTATTGATGCCAATGACTGCGGTGGTTTTAACCGTGTTGGTAATCATTACTCTCTCTTATCGAAATGTGATTTCGACTTATGTACATTTCGGTGGCGCATATATTGTCGCAAGAGAAAATTTCGGAACTGTTACTGCGCAAATTGCAGCAGTCGCACTAATCATTGATTACATCGTTACTTTGGCTATTCAATCAGCTGCCGGAGTTGCCGCGATTGTCTCGGCATTTCCGGAACTTTCTTCTTACAAAATCCCTATGGCCGTTGGAATCATCGTTCTTCTAACCTTCGGAAATCTTCGAGGCGTAAAAGAGGCTGGAAAACTCTTTGCTCTTCCAACTTACCTCTTTATCTTCTCAATGTTTACTGTATTTGGAATTGGCATCGTTAGAGATTTAAATGGCACTTTGCCAACTCTCGATCCAAATGTTCCAGGAACTTTGCCACTTGGTGAAGAGCAAGGTTTATTAACAGCGGCAGCGATCTTTATCTTGCTCCGCGCATTTGCAAATGGTGGTTCATCATTGACTGGACTTGAAGCTATCTCGGATGGCGTTGGACTATTTGAGAAACCCGAATATAAGAATGCTCGTCGGACCTTGGTAATAATGGCCTCAATTCTTGGAACCTTAGTTCTTGGCGTTTCTTACTTTGCGCACAAGATTTATGCGATGCCATATGAAGATGAATCGCCAACTGTTATCTCGCAAGTTGCCCAGACGATTCTCGGCGATAGCACTTTGGGTAGCGCATTCTTTTTAGTAGTTCAGGCTGCAACAATGTTAATTCTCTTTGCTGGCGCAAATACAACTTTTAGTGCATTTCCACTAGTGGTTAATTACGCAGCGATGGATGGTTATTTACCGAGATGGTTGACTAAACGTGGCCATAAATTAAATTTCTCAAACGGCATTTTGGTACTTTCAGGATCAGCGCTCATTTTGCTCTTTATCACCGGCGCTTCGGTTAGCTTCTTAGTAGCTTTTTATGCACTTGGCGTATTTACAGCTTTCACAATTTCAGGTCTTGGCATGGCAAAACGAAATTGGGTTGGACGCGAATCTAATTGGAAAGTGAAATTTGTTATAAATGGATTGGCAGGAATAGTTTCGCTAACAGTTGTAATTATCTTTGCAATCGTAAAGTTTACAGAGGGCGCCTGGGTAATCGTAATTATTGGTCCAATCTTGGTGATCTCTTTCCTTCGACTTCATAGAAGATATGAAGCTGAGAAATACGTGCTACAAGTTCGTAAAGATCAAGAGCGAGCCACAACGATTACTCGTCATGATGTGACAGTTCTTGTTGATGATGTTGATTTGGCAACGATCGGAACCGTTCGTTATGCCAGATCGTTAAATCCAAGAAATCTCCATGCCGTTCACTTCGTACTAGATGATCGCAAAGCTGAACAGATTAAAGAAGCATGGATGAAGAATCATGCGGTAGATGATGTTCCGATTGAATTCATAGATTGCCCTGATCGAAGACTTGCAAATGCTGCAGTTGATTACTCAATTCGAACTACAGCCCAATCGGATGTTGAGTTAACGTTACTTCTGCCACGACGCGCATATCGTGGATTCTGGGGTCGATTACTTCATGATCAAACAGCGGAAGAGATTGCTAGCCCAATCTCACAGCTCCCTCGCGTTGTTGCAACCATTGTTCCGTTTGATATTGATCGACTGCTTTCCGGTGAGATTAAAACTCATGTGGATGCCGAACCAAAAACAACAAAGCCTGCAGAGCCAATTCGAACCAAGAGCGAATGGATCAAGGGTTCAGAAAAAGTAATTCATTATCAAGAAAAGATGATGCCGATTGGCAAAATTCAATGGCGTAAGCGCGCTCATGTAGCTGGAAAAGTAACTGCAATTCGTCCAGCGCAAATGAATGCTGCACCTACGCTTGAAATTGAGATTTGGGATGAAACTGGCGGCGTAACTCTGCAATTCTTGGGTAGGAGAGAGATTGCTGGACTTGAGGTTGGCGCAACTTTGCTGGCAGAAGGAATGGTGGGCGAACAGAATGGTGCGCTAACAATTCTCAATCCTTCTTATGAGATTCAGGTGTGAGAATCTTGTTCACATATTGTGAGCAAGATTCTTGATAATTCTCACAAATGGCTAATCGATTAATTGTTCTCCCAACTTACAACGAAGCTGAAAATATTCAACAGCTTCTGCCACGCATTTTTAAATACGTTCCTGATATCTCGGTCCTAGTTGTCGACGACGGCTCACCAGACGGAACTGCTGAGATCGCAAAATCATTTCGTGATGCATTTCCTAAGTTACAAGTTATAAATCAAGGTTTTAAGGGCGGCCTCGGTACCGCGTATCGGTTTGGATTTCTCTGGGGATTATCGCGAAATTTTGATGAGCTAATTGAGATGGATGCTGATATGTCACACCGTGTTCGTGACTTATTAACGATGATAGAAATGAAATCTCGGGTTGGCGCCAATTTGGTAATTGGAAGTCGCTGGATAAGTGGTGGTGAGATTGAAAATTGGTCTAAGGGACGTGAAATCCTCTCCCGCTTTGCAAATCGCTATGTCAGAACAATCTTAAACTTGAAAATTAACGACTCAACAAGTGGATTTAGAATTTATGACGCGAACTTACTGCGAGATATCGGTGTGGAATCAATCCGTAGCAATGGTTATACATTTCAGATTGAAATGACGCGCGCAGCAAGAAAAAATGGTGCAAAGATCGTCGAAGTTCCAATTACTTTCCGCGAACGTGAAAATGGATCTAGCAAGATGTCGAAGGTGATAGTTCTAGAGGCAATATTGCTTGTTACTTTTTGGGGATTAATGAGAGTGATTAAGGCGAAGTAACCTGGCGGTGGCGGTGGGATTTGAACCCACGGTTGAGTTTCCCCAACACGCGCTTTCGAGGCGCGCTCCTTAGGCCGCTCGGACACGCCACCGTAGGCGACTATACGCGAGGGTTAACGTTGCTCGGAAAAGAACTCTTTTAAAAGAGTGGCACATTCATCTTTCAAAACATCTGAAATTACTTCTACTTTATGTAAAGCACGCGGATCGCGAAGTAAATCGCAAGTAGATCCGGCAGCGCCAGCTTTTTCATCCCAAGCACCAAATACAACGCGCGGAATTCTGGTTTGCATAATTGCGCCTGCACACATTGCGCAAGGTTCAAGTGTTACAACAAGCGTACAGTTATCAAGACGCCAATTACCGAGTGATCTTGCCGCCGAACGAATCGCAACTATCTCTGCATGTCCAACTGGATCGCGAAGTAACTCTCTTTGATTTGCACCAAGGGCAATAATTTCGCCCTTCTCATTTAACATTACAGCGCCGACTGGAACATCTTTACTTGCGGTAGCTGCAAATCGGGCGCGTTCAATGGCCGCGCGCATCGCGGGTTCGTAATTCATTTATAGATTCTCGACAATCTCCAAGAACTCATCGCCAAATCCTAGTTGGCGTGCAATTACTTCTAGTTGTTCATCTGGGTATTTTTCCGAATCATCACAGATCATCTGTAGATCCATCGCATCTAGACCAAAATCACTAAAGAGATTGATATCGCCCGCTGGTTCATCGGCGTCATCTTCTTCTGGAGAATCAATATCTAG
>CAZCQR010000071.1:0-4143 GCA_964500885.1 uncultured Clavibacter sp. | reverse complement strand
AGAATCTTCATTTAGATTTAAGCAGAACCTGATTTGCGACGGAACATCTTTGGTGCGCCGCCACCAGTTTGTTCGCCAGTTACCTTTGATTTACCGGCGATATTGTTATTGCGAACTCCGCCAGCTTTCTTCTTCTTCTCTAGCGCTTCGCGAAACTTTGCTTTCGGATCATCTTTTTCACTCATTAGTTGCCTCCACCGGTTGCGGTATTAAGGAGAGCATTGACCTCGGATGCGCGATAACGTCGATGGCCACCAAGGGTGCGGATAGGAGTTAGCTTTCCGGCTTTGGCCCAACGAGTTACGGTCTTGGGGTCGACGCGAAAGAGCGTTGCTACCTCTGATGGGGTAAGCAAAACTTCAGCGCCTGTTGGACGATCCACGTTCCCTCCGTTGATGCGAATGTCCTATTTCGCACCATATGACCGGAAAGTATTCCTTACTTATAGAAGATAAGACAAGGGGCTTACATCGCTTGTTCGAGAGCAGCAACGCGGCGCCAGCGGGAGACCAGGCGTTCGTAACCCTGACCCGCAATCACACCATCACCGGCGGCGAGGCCATTGATGGAGTGGTGAACATCTTCAATCGAGGTATCAGCGTTTAGCCCATCTTCATTATTGTCCCGAAGCGCTTTATCTAAATAGATGGCAAGACCGCCGTAATCAAGTTCGACAATTGATTTTGGATGAAAAACATTTAGCCAATTAAGTAATTGAATAATTTCTTCTTCTACTGGACCTGGACCAAATGCTTTGCGAACTGCCATGTGGGCATTTATGCAACGTTTCTTAGCAAGTTCTAATTCGGTACGCGCGATTGTGAAAACGCCATCATCATTGGTGCCACGGAGGCGCTCTTCTGGATCAAAGAGTGCAAACCAGCGCGGTGGAATAATCCAAGTCTCCGTCAAGATATGCGGAACTTTATTTTCAAATTCAGAGCTATTTTCAGTTATGGATTCTTGGGTTGCTGTTGGCAGAAAGAATGGAATCACACTTGATGGAAGTGATGATTTGAAATCTTCTAACGCCGCCCAACAACGACGGGCGGTTGACCAAGGTGCAACATAACGTTTGCCATCATGATCGATGATATGTGCGCCATCACTTTGTGAAGCAAGTGGTTCTGGATGGATGGTTCGTTTTAGCGCGCGAAGTTCTTCTTCGTAACCAGTTGTTTCAGTAATTTTGATCTGGCGCCAACGTGCTTGATCACCAGGTGCAAATGAATCTATCGGTTCATAAACCCGAAGCGATGCAACGTATGGCGTTGGACGCATTTATTTACGAGGGATGTAATTGCCCTCGGCAAATGGATCGAAGTCATCAGAATTTGAATCTTTATCAACATCGCCATGAAGTTCCTTAGCGAGGCGATCGATATCGATATCTTGTGCGTGATACTTGAGATCTCTTGCGACTTTTGTCTGCTTAGCTTTTGAACGGCCACGCCCCATAGCGAGTGCCCTCCCCTACTTATCTGTTGATGGCGCCACCTTATCGTGGCGCGCAAATCGAGGTGAAATCAAAGGATTTCTGTGGGTTTATAGGTGGTCGCCTCAGGGAATGGCGCAATTGCAGATTTGATCCGGGATTGGATCCGCGCGCATTGTTCGGGGGCTTCACCTATAAATTCTCTGGTTTCTTTCAGTAATGAATCGAGTGCGCCTTTATCGAGAGGGATTCGTGAGTCGGCTGCAATATCTTCAATTAGGGAAATTGGTTGGCCGTTCTGTCGCGCGAGTAGCGCTTTTGTAGAAAGTTCTTTGAGTGCTTCGTGTGCGCTCTCTCGCCCCGCGCCGTTTTTAACAGCGGCAAGAAGTATTTTTGTGGAGGCAATAAAGGGAAGTTCTTCCTTGATTTCTTGGTTGATGCGATCTTCAAAGATGCCAAATTCGTTTAGAACTGTAAGGGTGGTTTCGATAATTCCGTCGATAGCAAAAAATGAATCTGCAATTGCAACGCGGCGAACAACTGAATCAGAGACATCTCCTTCATTCCATTGGTCGCCAGAGATTCCAGAGACCATGGTTAAGTAACCAGCGAGAACTTTGGTAAGTCCATTAATTCGTTCACAAGATCTGGAATTCATCTTATGTGGCATTGCAGATGAACCAACTTGGCCCGATTTAAATCCTTCACTTACTAAACCATGACCTGCCATCAACCGGATTGAAGTTGCAAGATTTGAAGGCGCAGCTGCAATTTGCAGTAGGGCGCTTACGAGATCTAAATCAAAACTTCGTGGATAAATCTGGCCAACCGAATCAAGAGTCTTGGTAAAGCCAAGTTCCTTGGCAACCATTTTCTCTAATTCAGAGTGTGCGCTGCCAAGTAAATCTCTGCTGTCTTGAGCTGTGCCGACTGGACCTTTAATGCCACGGTTTGGATAGCGCTCAATTAGATCGTTGAGGCGAGCAAAGGCAAAGAGAAGTTCTTCTCCGATATTGGCGAATTTCTTACCTAAAGTTGTTAATTGAGCTGGCATATTGTGCGAGCGAGCAACTATTGGCAGATCCGCGTACTTCTTACTCTTTTCAGAGATCTGAAAGAGCAGCGCTGCGGTGCGCTTGCGCACTAATTCAAGTGCTTGGCGAATCTGGAAGGCTTCGATATTTTCGGTGAGATCGCGGCTGGTCATACCAAGGTGGATAAATTGATGGCCAGCAAGTGAATTAAATTCATCAATACGTGCTTTGACATCATGACGTAGCTCTTTTTCCCGGCGCTCGATGCTTGCAAGATCGATTTTCTCTAAGGCTTTTTCATAATCCTTTATTGCAGATTCTGGAATTGAGAGCGCTTTGCTCTGAAATTTCATAACCGCAATCCAGAGGCGACGTTCGGCGCGAATCTTTGATTCGGCAGACCAGATTTCTCGCATTGCTGGTGAGGCGTAACGATCGCCAAGAGTGCTCATTGATTGCCTTTCTCTGCAGCCCAAGATGAATCAATCATCTCGGCCAATGTTGCTTTTGGGCGCCAACCAAGGTCACGTTCGATCTTCTTGATTGAGGCGATTAATTGTGGTGAATCACCAGGGCGACGTGGTGAGATCTTTGGATTTAAATCCATCGCCATCGATTTAGCGAGTTGATCCATCATCTCTTTGACTGAATACCCCGAACCAGAACCAACGTTGTAAATCTCATCGATTTGTGATGATTCAACTTTCGTTAGCGCAGCAATATGTGCATCGGCAAGATCTGTGACATGGATGTAATCGCGGATACAGGTGCCATCTTTAGTTGGGTAATCATCGCCATAGATTTCTGGACGTTCGCCACTTTTAATTGCGGTAAAGACTTTTGGTACCAAGTTATCTTTTGAATTATCGCCGTATTCGATCTTGCCAGCGCCAACGACATTGAAATAACGCAGTGAAATTGCGGAAATCCCTTCAGCTTTTCCGACTTTGCTGATCAACTCTTCAGAGAGCAATTTTGTTGCGCCGTATGGTGAAAGTGGAAGAGTTGGATCAGTTTCTTCAATTGCCGGCTTATCGTTTGGCGAATAGACAGCGGCAGAAGATGAAAATACAAGTTTCTTAACGCTCTTTAGCGCCATCGCAGCCAGAAGATTTAAGGTACCGCCAACATTATTTTCATAATACTTGAGTGGATTTGAAACTGATTCACCAACGGCTTTTTTCGCCGCGAGATGAATTACGGCATCAATACCATCAAGAGAATTTAAGATCGCTTCGCGGTCGGTAATATCGCCTTTAACAACATCTTTGAAATCTTTGGTACGTCTCGCTAGCCCATTTGAGAAATCATCGAAGATTCGAACTTGGTAGCCGGCTGCAACGAGTGCGTCACAGACATGTGCGCCGATATAACCCGCGCCTCCGGTTACCAGGACTCTCATATGAAATCTCTTACGACAATCGTTTGATCACGGCCCGGACCAACACCAATTGCGCTCATCGGTGCGCCAGAGATTTCCTCCAAGAACTTAATGTATTTCTGGGCATTAACAGGTAGGTCAGTTAATTTCTTAGCGCCCGTTATATCTTCACTCCAACCAGGTAGGTATTCATAAATTGGTTTGGCATGGTGGAAATCTGTTTGCGATGCCGGTAGCTCATCAACGCGCTTGCCATTTACTTCATAGGCAACACAGACTGGAATCTTCTCCCA
>CAZCQR010000070.1:2673-4178 GCA_964500885.1 uncultured Clavibacter sp. | reverse complement strand
TACACAATGGCCAAATATGGAATGAGTATGTGCGTGCTTGGTATGGCAGAAGAATTTCGAAGAGATGAGATAGCAGTCAATGCACTCTGGCCGCGAACCGCAATTGATACGGCAGCCCTTCAAATGATTCCTGGAATAGAGACGGCAGCATGTAGAAAACCGGAGATTTTGGCAGATGCTGCATATGAGATTTTGAATCGCCCGAGCAAGGATTGCACCGGAAACTTCTTTGTAGATGATGAAGTTCTGGCATCAATTGGAATTACGGATTTGGATAAATACGCTGTCGTTCCCGGAACGACCGATTTTCTTCTAGATTTCTTCTTAGATTAATCCTTTATCTGCAATTCTGAGTGCTGGTGTTCAGTCTCTTGAACCCCTGATGGGTATTTCGCTTCAAATTTTCCAACTTTCCAGATGGCCACAGATAACAACCATGCCAGCACAAAGCTAATCACGATAAAGAAGCCAATGCCACCTAAGTCGATCTCCGCAATTTGACTGAAAACGGGGAGATTTTCTATATCTGTTTTGGAAGCAAGAACGTTTATTATCTGAATAGTTCCGATTACGAGTGCCACAAAGATCGATATAGAAGTAGTAGTTAAGTTGTAATAAATCTTTCGAAGAGGCGATGTAAATGCCCATCCATAAGCTTTGGTCATGAAGATGCCATCTAAAGCGTCCATAAGTGACATGCCTGCTGCAAAAATGAATGGCAGCGCGATAATCGCTAATGGCGGTAGGACTCCGCCAACAGTTCCGATAGCGGCAGTTGCAGAGAGTCCAAGAATTGCAACTTCCGTGGCGGTATCAAAACCGAGACCAAATAAAACACCGACTGGATAAATCTGTCGTGAATTGTCAAAACCCTTCTTAAATTTTCCGCGAAAGATTCTTCGCATTAAGCCACGGTCATTAAGTAAATCTTCCAAGTGATCATGTGAAAATTTGCCTGTTTTTGCTTTCCGCCAAACTTGTACTATTCCAACCAAAATCACGAGATTTAGAATTCCTATCAAGTAAAGAAAGAAGCCCGAGACTGAGGTTCCAATTAAGCCGCCCGTGTCAGCAAAATCCTCTTGAAAAGCAACTGCTTTTTGTGCAGCAAAAGCAACGCCAACTGATAATGCGAGAACAATTGTTGAGTGGCCGAGCGAAAAGAAAAGACCTACAGCTAATGGATTTCGTTTTTTAGCCAGCATAAGTCGAGTTGTGTCATCAATAGCGGCAATATGGTCAGCATCAAAGGCGTGACGTAACCCAAATGAATAAGCAAGAGCTCCAGCGCCGGCGTAGACGAGTACGCCTTTTGAGTCGGTTAATCCGTGATAATCAGGATTTGAGTTGTAATAGAAGAAGAGACCCCATCCGATCACATGAAGAATCACAACGGTTGAGATAATCCCGATTAGCGTAGGTATTTCGCTTCGCTCAAAACGTAGGTGTTGCCTCAGGGAGCGTTTTTCAAGAGTCTGCATAAAAATAGTTTATTGCAAATCATT
>CAZCQR010000070.1:0-2573 GCA_964500885.1 uncultured Clavibacter sp. | reverse complement strand
TAATAATCGCCGCACTGCCACTTTGGATAGCGCTTTTTAGAACTATTGCTCGAGAGAAAATCTCAAAGTTAACCTGGTTAGGAACCTTTATCGGGTTTCTTGGTGTTGTTGTACTGCTGCAACCGGGGAGTATTGAGCCTATAAATAACGCAACTTCCACAGAAGTAACTTTTTATATGTTCATAGTTCTTATTGGAAATCTCGCATTTGCCTTCGGAACCTTTATTTCACCAAGGTTTCAGTTACCGAAGAATCTATTGCTATTTACAACCATAGAGATGGCAGCCGCTGGAATTTTCATGCTCTTTGCTGCCTTGATTCGAGGAGAGGATTTCTCTCGATTAAGCGAGGCAACACCTTCATCGTGGTTCTGGTTCTCATACCTAGTTGTAATTGGTTCCATTCTTGCCTATAGCGCTTACCTCTGGCTCGTTGTAAACGCACCAGTTTCCTTGATTGCTACATATGCATATGTGAATCCAGTGATAGCAATTATTCTTGGCATAATCTTCCTTGAAGAAGTAATTACCAAAAACTATGCCCTAGGCGGTTTGATAATTCTGCTCGGGGTTTTGACAGTAGTGACAAGTGAAAGCAGAGCTAAGGAGAAGAAGTGATAGAAATAATCGTTGGAATAATTGTTATCACCTTCATTTTGGAATCAGTCCTTGATGAACTTAACCAACGGAGCTCGGCAAAAGAACCTGACCCATTAGTCGCAGATTTATATGACCGCAAAGGCAAAGCAAAATCTCTTGCATATGGGGCGGAACGGTTACAACTTGGATTGATATCGGGCGCAATCTCTACTGCGCTAATGATTCTTGCTCTTACTCAAGGCTGGTTTGCATCACTTGATTCATTTTGGCGAGAGCAAATTGATTCATCTCTGCTAGTTTCCCTTTTCTTTATCGGATCACTCTCAATTATTTCGTCGCTAATTTCACTGCCATTTGGCATCTATGGAACCTTTGTCATTGAAGCAAAATATGGATTTAACAAGACAACTTGGAAGACCTACTTCTCTGATAGCGCAAAAGGATTGGCCTTGTCCGTTTTGTTAGGTGGTCCGATTCTGGCCGCAGTTATCTGGCTCTACCAAGAATTTGCTGGAAGTTTTTGGCTATTTGCCTGGCTACTGGTTTCTGCTGTATCGGTATTTATGTTTATGTTCGGTACTAAGTTAATACTTCCGCTCTTCAATAAGTTGACGCCGCTTCCTGATGGCACTTTGAAGCTTGCGATCTCCAAGTATTGCGAATCACAAGGTTATTCATTGAAGAATCTCTTTGTAATGGATGGTTCACGCAGATCGACTAAGGCAAATGCTTTCTTTAGCGGTATGGGACGTAGCAAAACTATTGTTCTTTTTGATACTTTGATTGAGAAGTTATCAGAGAAAGAGATAGTTGCGGTTCTCGCACATGAAATCGGTCATTACAAATTACGTCATACAGCAGCGATGTTTATTGCTTCAAACGTCCAGACGCTTGCGATTTTTGCGCTTCTTGGTTGGTCGCTTCAGTACGATGATCTTTCAACGGTTCTCGGGGCAGAAACCGCTAGCTTTCATCTCTCAGCGCTTACCTTCTTTATCCTTTTGACCCCTTTACAAATATTCTTAGGGCTAATCAATAATTCGATTTCACGGAGAAATGAGTTGGCGGCTGATACCTTTGCTGCGAAAACTTACCAGCGCGCTCCGATGAGAAGCGCGCTTTCGAAAATTTCGACTGACAGCCTTGCCAATCTAACACCACATCCACTTTACGTAGCCTTCAATTACACCCATCCGCCATTAGTCTCGCGACTTAAGAACGTTGGATCTTAGATATCGAAGTAGAGTTCAAACTCAGCTGGGTGCGGACGCAATCTGACATAGTCAATCTCTGATTGACGCTTCCAATTGATCCAGGTTTTTATTAGATCCTCGGTAAATACGCCGCCCTTGGTTAGGAATTCGTGATCTGCTTCAAGGCTATCGATAACAGCATCTAACGAACCTGGAACCTGCGGGATTGCCCTGGCTTCATCACCATGTAGTTCGTATAGATCTTTATCTACTGGAGCAGGTGGCTCAATTTTCTTCTGAATTCCATCTAGACCCGCCATAAGAATTGCAGAGAATGCAAGATATGGATTAGAAGAAGGATCTGGGCAACGGAATTCAATTCGTTTCGCTTTTGGACTTGATCCAGTTATCGGAATTCGGATACAAGCTGAGCGGTTTCGAGCCGAGTAGACAAGATTTACTGGCGCTTCGTAACCAGGCACGAGTCGCTTATAGGAGTTAACTGTTGGATTTGTAAAAGCAAGTAGTGAAGGAGCATGCTTCAAGATTCCACCTATATACCAACGTGCGGTATCGGAGAGATTTGCATAACCATCTCCCCAGAAGAGTGATTTCCCATCTTTCCAAAGTGATTGATGGCAATGCATTCCAGAACCATTATCGCCAAATAATGGCTTTGGCATAAAGGTCACAGTCTTTCCTGCTTCCCATGCAGTATTTCTAACGACATATTTAAATTTCATTAGATCATCACCAGCATGAAGAATGTCATTGAAGCGAT
>CAZCQR010000069.1:2943-4343 GCA_964500885.1 uncultured Clavibacter sp. | reverse complement strand
GCACCGTACATCGTGATTTGCTCTGACATAATTCTCCTAATCTAGTTTCAAATAATTCTCTAGGCCAATTTTCAATCCTGGATGCCTAACTACCTCTTTACAAGCTAAAAGTACGCCAGGCATGTAGCCGGAACGATCTAAAGAATCGTGGCGAATTGTTAAAGTCTCGCCTTGCTCGCCGAAAATTACTTCTTGATGAGCTACCAATCCTGCCATCCGAACCGAGTGAACTGGGATATCCCCTACCTTTCCACCCCGTGCTCCAGGAATTGATTTTGAAGTTTTATCTGGCATCGGCGCTCTGTTAGCTGCACTCCGTGATTCGGTCATCATCTCTGCAGTTCGCACTGCGGTACCGCTAGGGGCATCTATTTTTTCCGGATGATGAAACTCTATAATTTCTGCCGACTCAAAATATTTCGCCGCAGTTGCCGCAAATTGCATCATTAAAACGGCGCTAATTGCAAAATTCGGGGCAACCAAAACACCAGTCGTTGGTGATTTAGCGAGAGAATTCTTAATCTGCGTTAAATTTTCTTTATCAAATCCTGTTGTTCCTATTACAAGGTGAATGCCATTGGCAATCGCAAATTCAGCCGTTTTCAATGCTGCAGTAGCGTTTGTGAAATCAACGATTACTTCTGCTTTGCCATCAACTGCTATAGAAAGTGAATCATTCAAATCGATTTCCGCAACTAATTCGAGATCCTTATCTTTTTTGATTGCGCGGCAAACTTCTTGGCCCATTCGACCTTTAGCTCCAACAACTGCAACTCTTATAGCCATTACCTCATCACCTTTTCAAAGGTAGATTCTCGAGCAAATGGTCCCACAACTGCAAGGGATGGATCTTTGGTCAAAAACTCTTCGGCAAGTTTGCGAACTTCACTTCCATCAACCCCAGATATTGCGCTCAAAATCTCATTAAAGCCCAGGACTTCACCATGAACTAATTCACTCTTACCAATTCGGCTCATGCGCGAGCCCGTATCTTCCTGACTCAATACCAGTGCACCACTGACAGCACCTTTCGCGCGTTCGAGTTCTTCATGAGTCAAACCATTTATTGCAACATCATGAAGGGTCTCACGGATAAGAGATACAACTTCAGTTGCTTTTTTAGGGTTACAGCCTGCGTAAAACCCAATCATGCCAGCGCCTGCGAATTGTTGTGCATAAGAATAAACTGAATAGGCCAAGCCGCGTTTTTCCCTTATCTCTTGGAACAATCTTGAAGACATTCCACCACCGAGCGCTGCTGAAAGAACACTCATGGCAAAGCGACGTGAATCGCTTCGAGATACTCCATCCACTCCCAAAAAAAGATGGGCCTGCTCTGTATCCTGCTTAATCAATCCAATCTTCTTACTCTGCTTTCGCGCTTTGATATCTTCGCGCAT
>CAZCQR010000069.1:0-2843 GCA_964500885.1 uncultured Clavibacter sp. | reverse complement strand
AAAGATCATGCACTAAATCTGATGGATCATCATCTCGCATCGAAATCTCTTCCAAGACAACTTTTCTTTCTGCTTCTACATCATCAGGTCTTGCTACGGAGGAAGTTATTAGGTCAGAAATTACGTCGATCGCTAGCGGTAAGTCTTTGTCAATAACACGTGCATAAAAACAGGTGTATTCCTTGGTAGTGAAGGCATTCATCTCACCGCCGACAGCTTCAATGGCTGCCGATATCTCAAGCGCTGAACGTCGTTTGGTGCCTTTAAATAGCAGGTGCTCCAAAAAGTGTGAAGCTCCCGCAACCTTAGGTGACTCATCTCGCGAACCAACATTTACCCAGATGCCAAAAGCCGCGCTTCTGACATCTGGAATTTTTTCAGTGACAATGCGTAAGCCGCTTGAATGTACGGTCTTACGCACTGACATAACTATTCGCTCGCTGACTCTTCTAGAACTGGAATCAATGAAAGTTTGCCCTTTGGATCGATTTCGCCGATCTCAACATGGACCTTATCGCCAACTTTCATGACGTCCTCTAGATTTTCAATTCGCTTTCCGCCATGCATCTTTCTAATCTGAGAGATGTGCAATAGCCCATCTTTTCCGGGTAGCAGATTAATAAATGCACCAAATGCGGCTAACTTCACAACGGTTCCGTTGTATCGCTCGCCAACTTCAGGAAGTTTTGGATCGGCAATAGCAATAATTTGAGCCTTTGCAGCTTCTGCCGCTGTTCCATTTGTTGCGCCAATATAGATCGTTCCATCATCTTCAATGGTGATCTCAGCGCCAGTCTCCTCTTGAATCTGGTTGATGACCTTACCTTTAGGGCCAATCACCGCACCGATTTGATCAACTGGAATCTTGATGCTCATAATGCGTGGTGCAAGCGGATTGATTTCATCTGGTCGATCAATCGCTGCATTCATAACATTTAGAATCGCAAGACGCGCTTCTTTAGCTTGCAATAAGGCAGCTGCCAAAACTTTTGCTGGGATTCCATCAAGCTTGGTATCTAGTTGGAGGGCAGTTACAAAGTCTTTAGTTCCTGCAACTTTGAAGTCCATATCGCCGAATGCATCTTCTGCGCCCAAGATATCGGTGAGCGCGACATATTCTGTTTTGCCATCTACATCGTCAGATATCAAACCCATTGCAATACCTGCAACTGGCGCTTTTAGCGGAACGCCCGCATTTAGCAATGAAAGAGTTGATGCACAGACTGAACCCATAGAAGTTGATCCATTTGATCCAAGTGCCTCAGAAACTTGGCGAATTGCATATGGGAATTCTTCACGAGTTGGCAGAACTGGAAGCAAAGCACGTTCCGCAAGTGCACCATGTCCAATTTCGCGACGCTTTGGTGAACCAACACGTCCAGTTTCTCCCGTTGAATAAGGTGGGAAATTGTAATTGTGCATGTAGCGCTTATGATCTTCTGGATTTAAAGTATCGAGCTGCTGTTCCATCTTGAGCATATTCAAAGTTGTTACGCCAAGAATTTGTGTTTCGCCTCTTTCGAAAAGAGCTGATCCGTGTACTCGTGGCAAGACTTCAACTTCTGCCGTAAGTGGACGAATATCTTTCAAGCCACGTCCATCGATACGTATCTTTTCGCGAAGTACTCGCTGCCGGACCAACTTCTTAGTTAAAGAGCGAAGCGCCGCAGGTACTTCCTTTTCACGTCCTTCAAATTGTGGCGAAATGCTCTCTTTAATCTCATTTGAGATTGCATCAAGTTCAGTTTCACGTTCTTGTTTACCGGCAATCGTAAGAGCTTTGCTCAAGCGATCTTTAGCTGCTTTTTCGACAGCACTATAGACATCTTCCTGATAATCCAAATAAACCGGAAATTCTGCTGTTGGCTTTGCTGCAACTTTTGCAAGCTCGAGTTGAGCTTCGCAGAGAGTGCGAATAAATGGTTTTGCTGCATCTAAGCCAGCGCCAACTACTTCTTCAGTTGGAGCGCCTGCACCATCGGCAATTAATGAAATTGTCTTTGTGGTTGCTTCTGCTTCAACCATCATGATTGCTACATCGTCGCCAGCGATTCGGCCCGCTACGACCATATCGAAAGTAGCGCGCTCTAATTCGCTGTGATTTGGGAAGGCAACCCATTGACCGTCAATCAGTGCAACTCGGACGCCACCAATCGGCCCGGAGAATGGCAAGCCTGCCAATTGTGTTGACATAGATGCAGCATTAATCGCAATTACGTCATACATATGATCTGGATCTAGTGCCATGACCGTAACGACAATCTGAACTTCGTTACGAAGTCCTTTAATAAATGATGGTCTTAATGGTCTATCAATTAGACGGCAGGTAAGGATCGCGTCTTCGGAAGGGCGACCTTCTCGTCTAAAAAATGAACCAGGGATTCGACCAACTGAATACATTCTTTCTTCAACATCGACTGTCAAAGGAAAGAAATCAAATTGATCCTTTGGATTTTTTGAAGCTGTTGTTGCAGAAAGCAACATAGTTTCATCATCCAGATATACAACAGAAGTTCCTGCTGCTTGGCGCGCTAGGCGACCAGTCTCAAAACGAATCTCTCGTTTTCCAAATTTACCGTTATCAATTTTTGCAACGGCATACTTAACATCTTGACCCTCCATGGGTCACTCCTATTCTCTAAATCTTCGCGGCTTCTAGAGAATGGATCTTCGATCGAAGCTCACGGCAATCTTCCGGAAGCCACCACCGAGGACCAGTCAACTAGTCCGCGAAGTTTTTAAATTATTACAAACTAACGGCGAATGCCGAGCTTGTCGATGATCGCGCGATAACGAGCGATATCTTTCTTTGCAAGGTATTGCAAAATTCTGCGACGGCGACC
>CAZCQR010000068.1:0-4400 GCA_964500885.1 uncultured Clavibacter sp. | reverse complement strand
GAGTTGTAACTGGACATTATGCACAACTAAGAACTCAAGATAATGGTGAAAAAACTCTGCACAGAGCTATTGATGAAAGCAAAGATCAATCTTATGTACTCGCTGTTCTCAATCGAAAACAATTACAGGGCGCACACTTCCCGCTTGGCGATACCCGTAAGGAAGATATTAGAAAAGAGGCGGCAAATCGCGGATTAACAGTTGCGCAAAAACCTGACAGTCACGATATCTGCTTCGTTCCTTCTGGTGATAATGCTGGATGGCTTCGCGAAAGATTAGGAAGCGAAGTTGGACCAATCGTTGATTCCTCAGGGAAAAAACTTGGCGAACATCATGGCGCGTACACCTACACAATTGGACAACGCCGCGGTCTCGGAATTTCCGAACCGACTGCTTCTGGAAATCCTAGATATGTATTAAAGATTGAACCTAAGAGCAATACTGTCGTTGTTGGCGAGCGCGAATCACTTGCAATTTCAGAAATTGTTGGTGAAGAGATTATTTGGTGCGGACCTGAAATTTCAGTTGATGATTCTCTGCCCGGAACTGTGCAAGTTCGCGCGCACGGCACTCCGGTTCCTTGCATATATAGCCGTGATGCATCCGGCAAATTAAAGGCAGAATTAACTGAATCGATATTCGGTTTAGCGCCGGGGCAGGCGATGGTTATTTATGATGGCGATCGCGTAGTTTGCTCTGCAACGATTTCGGAGACCAAATAAATGGCAGCTAAGTCTGGACCCGATAATGTCGCGGCAGCCAGACGACGCATGAGCGATCTCTCAGAGCAGATTCGCGATCACCAATACCGCTATTACGTTTTAGATAAACCAATCATTTCCGATGGTGAATTTGATTCACTTTGGAATGAATTACTTAAATTAGAAAGCAATTATCCAGATTCCCGAGACCCAAATTCTCCAACGCTAGAAGTCGGCGGTGGCTTCGCTACGCATTTTGCGCAATTTAATCATCATCAACGAATGATGAGCCTTGACAATGTTTTTAATGATGATGAACTTGATGCATGGTTCGAGAGAGTAAAAAAGGAATATGCTGGTGAACTAACCTGGCTATGCGAAGTAAAGATTGATGGACTTGCAATCAACCTGATTTATGAAGATGGAAATTTAACTAGGGCGCTTACTAGAGGGAATGGTGAAACTGGTGAAGACGTCACTGTTAACGTTCGAACCATTCAGTCAGTTCCGCAAAAACTTAAAGATAAGAATCCACCGAAACTAGTGGAAATTCGCGGCGAGATTTTCTTTCCAGTTGTAGCCTTCAATGAATTAAATGAGTCGCTAGAAGAGTCAGGTAAAACGCCTTTTGCTAACCCTAGGAATGCCGCGGCAGGCTCTCTTCGTCAGAAAGATCCAAGAGTTACTGCTTCACGACCACTGGAATGCATCGTTCACGGAATAGGCGAAGTTACCGGCGCCGTTTTTGATTCTCAGAGTCAGGCCTATGAGTTACTCGAAAAATGGGGTGCTCCAGTTTCCAAGCGCTATCAAGTTGTAAAGAGCCGAAATGAAGTAAAGAAGTTCATAAATTACTACGCAGAACATAGGCATGACGTCGAACATGAAATTGACGGAGCAGTTATTAAAGTAAACGAACGCGAATTACAAAAGGCGATCGGAACCACTTCACGTGCTCCAAAATGGGCTATCGCATATAAGTATCCACCAGAAGAAGTCACAACAAAACTAATAGATATAAAAGTTAGTGTAGGTCGAACCGGACGTGTGACTCCATTTGGATTTATGGAACCGGTAAAGGTTGCAGGCTCTACTGTCACAAACGCAACTCTTCACAATATCGAGGAAGTTGAACGTAAAGGAGTTTTGATCGGCGACATTGTTGTGTTGCGAAAAGCAGGTGATGTGATTCCGGAAATACTTGGTCCAGTCATAGAGAGACGCACTGGCTCCGAACATAAGTTTGTCATGCCTAAGAAATGCCCAGAATGTGGCAGCGCGCTAAAGGCAATCAGTGAAGGTGATGTTGATATCCGCTGTCCAA
The DNA here is from genome assembly GCA_964500885.1 of uncultured Clavibacter sp. GTDB lineage: Bacteria > Actinomycetota > Actinomycetes > Nanopelagicales > Nanopelagicaceae > MAG-120802. The sequence continues at coordinate 2,375 of CAZCQR010000068.1, read as the reverse complement.
ACTCAAGGTCTTGCCCAGCCCAATTACGCGAACGGATTTATTACATCGGTTCTAGATCAGCGCTAGATATTGATGTACTTGGCTATGAAGCAGGTCAAGCTTTGTTAGATGCCAAACTCATAAAGGACGAAGGCGATCTATTCAATCTAACTAGCCAAGATTTATTGAAGAGTGAATTTTTCAAAAAGAAGGATGGAACGCTTGGTGCAAACGCAGAGAAATTCTTGCGTGGACTTGAAGTTGCAAAATCACGTCCGCTTTGGCGAATTTTGGTAGCTCTCTCAATTCGACATGTTGGGCCTACGGCGGCACAGGCGCTTGCTCGAGAATTTCGAACTCTTGATGCAATTGCGAAATCAGAGCAATCTTCCCTCGCAAATATTGATGGCGTCGGGGAAGTTATTGCGGCAAGTATTCAAGATTGGTTTGCCGTCGATTGGCGTAAAGAAATTATTGAGAAATGGCGCAACGCTGGAGTGCAATTTGAAGATAAGAAAGTTAACGATAAACCACAGACCCTGGCTGGACTGACAATTGTTGTAACCGGCTCTTTAGAGAACTTTTCAAGAGATGGAATTTCCGAAGAGATTACTTCTAGAGGCGGCAAATCGGCATCCTCTGTTTCGAGTAAAACAGATTACGTCGTTGTTGGAGACTCGCCAGGATCTAAAGCAAAGAAGGCCGAAGAACTTGGATTACGCATACTCGATGAGCGAGAGTTTCTCCAGCTGTTAGAAAAGGGAAGCGTTTAGGAGATAAGATTCAGACATGATCAGATTATTATCTAACAGCAAGGCATTTGAATTGCTCAGCGAAAAAGGTCGCGAACTACCTGCCTCACCAGCATTTTTCGGAATCCTGACATTTGGATTCTTGATGTTCCTTCTTTACCTAGTAATGCGACTTGATAAAGATTAAGAAATGCGCCATTTATGGCGGAACGTTTGACCCGATTCATAATGGTCACTTGCATTTAATTGATGAATTAACCCGTAGCGGCGATTTTGATAAATTTATTGTCATTCCTTCTGGAATTCCTTCGCAAAAAGTAGCTATCGCTTCAGCAGCAGATCGATTAGCAATGACCAAATTGGCAGTTTCAGAGATGCTGGGAAGTAATCATTTATATGAAGTAGACGACTGCGAAATTAAGAGATTAGGTCCGTCATTCGCGATTGATACCGCTACGGAGATTTCAAATCGATATCCCGAATATGAAATCTATTGGATTGTCGGCAGCGACACTGTTTCTTCTCTTGCAAAGTGGCATAAGTTTGATGAGTTAGCAAAGATTGTAAAGTTCATAATCATAGAACGTCCTGGATTTAAACTTAATGAATATCCGGCAGAACTTAAGTTTGAAAGACGTGAGATAGAAGCAAAAGATATCTCGGCTAGCGAGATTAGAAATGAAATTCAAAATGGAAAAGACGTTTCGAAGTTAATTCCGAAATCAGTACTTAAATATATTTTTCAGAACCGGTTATATGGCGCCGCGTAATCAGACTCTGGCATTGCTGGAATCGGCAGCTAACGCTGCACTGAGCAAACTTGGCAAAGATTTAATTGCGATTGATTTAACTGAACAGATGGTACTCAGTGAGGTATTTCTATTAGTAACTGGACAGAACGAACGTCAGATAGATGCCATTGCGGATGAAATTGAACTCAAATTAGCTATTGGAGGAGAGAAACCGCTTCGAACCGAAAAATCTCCACATTGGATCCTTCTTGACTATGAGGACTTAGTTATACACGTGCAAACAGAGGAAATTCGAAGTTATTACATGCTAGAAAGACTCTGGAATGATTGTCCAAGAATTGAAATCGCTGCAGTAAAAGAAGATGAGGCGAAGAAAAATAAATGATTCAGCGAATCGTTCTCTGGCGTCATGGTCAGACTGATTGGAATTTAGTAAACCGATTTCAGGGACATTCAGATATACCCCTTAACCAAACTGGAATTGAACAAGCGCGAAGAGCGGCTCCTTTGCTCTTTGGACTTCGGCCATCAAAAATCATCTCGAGCGATTTAATCCGCGCGAAGCAAACTGCAGAAGAATTAGCTAATTTATCTAAACTGCCGATTCACATTGATCCGGCGTTACGCGAAACAAACGGCGGTAAATGGGAAGGTAGAACTGGTGCCGAAAATCGCGCTGATGATTATGAAAAATTTGTGAATTGGCTTGATGGAAATGATGAACCTGCTGGCGATTTTGGTGAACGAAGAAGCGAGATTGCTCTACGAGCCGTTACTGCGATTGAAAAAGCGCTAGATCAAGAAACTGAAACTTTAGTTGTAGTAACACATGGCGGTACTGCACGAATAATTATTGGAAAGATGCTGGGCTTACCAATGACACAGTGGGCAA
>CAZCQR010000067.1:0-4508 GCA_964500885.1 uncultured Clavibacter sp. | reverse complement strand
GAGTTATGAATGAAGAGAAGAAGCGTGGAAATTCAGTTGTTTTTATCTCCCATCGCCTCTCTGAAATTAGCGAAATATGTGATCAAGTAACAGTGCTCCGAGATGGAATAAATGTAGATACTTTTGCCACTAAAGATGGTGACGAAGATCGGATCGTTTCGGCGATGCTGGGAAGCAAGATCTCAAGTCTTGGCGCTGGAAGCCGCAATAAAAAATCTACAAGCAAACCAATCCTCTCGGTGAAATCAATCAAAGACGGTCGCAAATTGGTTGACGTTAATTTTGAAATTTATCCAGGCGAAGTTCTAGGTGTTGTTGCCCTTGAAGGACAGGGACAAGATGCACTCTTCGACATTCTTGCCGGTGAAATAACACCCGAATCAGGTGAGATTTACTATGAGGATACAAAAGTAGATTTCTCACACCCTAATGATGCGATTCGACTCGGAATCAGTTATGTACCTGGAGATCGAAAGACTGCTCTACTGCCACAGCGTTCCATCCGTGAGAATTTAGCGCTAACCAAATTCCGAAAAGTTAGAAGTTGGAATTGGATAAATCAAAGAACTGAAGATTCCATGGTGGATAAAGCAGTTGGAAATCTAGAGATTGATACCCGTGCCAGTTCACAAGTAAAGCGCCTTAGTGGTGGCAATCAGCAGAAGGTCACAATTGGTAGATGGATTACGACTGGTTTCAATCTACTTCTCTGCTTCGACCCAACGCGCGGTATCGACGTTGGAACTAAGAATCAGATCTATAAATTGCTATCTGGCTTATCGGCAGAGGGCAAATCAGTCCTGCTCTTCACTAGCGAGCTCCGCGAAGTTCAATTGGTTTGTGATCGCGCAATCGTGCTTTACAACGGAAAGATTCAGGGAGTTTTTGATGCTGCAAGCTCTGATGAAGAAGTCCTACTAAATGCAGCTTACGGAAGGAATTAATCGTGAAACTTTCCATCCGTGAACAATTCTGGAATTTATCAATTCTTGGACTCGTAGTTGTACTTACTTTCTGGCGCGGTAATCAGTTGCCAGTCTTTGGATCTTATGAAATCAAAACAATCCTTCTAGGAATTATTCCTATTGCACTTCTTGCCATGGGCCAATCACTAATCATTATCGGAGGCGGTATAAACCTTGCGATCGGTGCTGAGGCGATTCTGATTAATTGCATAACTGCTAAGTACAGCGAGGGAAGTGATTTTGCGACATCACTAAAGTGGGCAATTTTTGGAATTATCATTGCAGCGATTGTGGGCGCATTGACCGGTTGGGTTATCTCAAAATCGGGAATTGCTGACATAGTTGTAACTCTTGCAACCAGTTTTATTTTGATTGGACTTGCACTATTTATTCAGCCAGGACCTGGTGGTGGAGTAAACCTTGATTTTGCCCAGTATTTCAGTGGTAGCGGTGATTCCTTTATCGCACCGTTACTTGTTCTCTTCCTGCCAATTCTCTTTATCTGGTTGCCACTGCAACGCAGCCGACTTGGTATTTCGTTCTATGCAATTGGATCTAATAAAGATGCGGCTTTCTTATCTGGTGTAAATGTGGCACGTACCAGAATCGCGCTATATGCAGTTGGCGGAGTCTTTGCTGGGCTCTGCGGTGTTGCACTTACTGCAATTACGCAAGCTGCGAGCCCATTTGCAGTCATTAGTAACACTGCAACGCTCAACTCTGTTGCAGCAGCCGTTCTTGGTGGCGTTGCACTCTCTGGCGGCGTTGGTGGTCTATTTGGACCAGCACTTGCATCACTAGTTCTTTACTACATACCAACAATCATGTTGGGTTACGGAATCGATCCGGCTTACAGCCAGATTATTCAAGGAGTTCTTACCGTATTAGTCGTCTTAGTCGGTGGCTTACTAAGAGCAAGGAATAAGCGATGAAGAAATTATTGAGCAACCGTTCGATGGTCGCGCTCTGGATAATCTTGGCGCTTACCTTCTTAATTACTGGATTAGTTGATTCTTATTTCTTCTCAATTCCATCGATTGGAATCACGCTCCAACTTGCTGCCCCGCTTGGTCTACTTGCTGCGGGTCAGACCATTGTGATGTTAACCGGTGGTATCGATCTCTCTCTTGCAATGATTGCAACGGGCGCTGCATATATCGTCAGCGTTAAATCTGATTCTGGATTGCTAATCTCACTTGCCTATGCATTTGCATTCTGCATACTTGTTGGCGCAATAAATGGCATCGCTGTCGGAATCTTTGGCGTCAATCCGCTGATTATGACTTTAAGTATGAGTGCAATTTTGATTGGCGTATTTACTGTAGGTGTCTCCACATTCCTTCGCGGTAGTTCACGAATGCCAGATATTCTGATTACTGCAAGCTCTGGATTAATTATTGATCCAATAACTTGGCCATTAATTATCTGGATTGTTATCGGCGGCTTTGTTCATTTTGCGCTAACTAGAACTGGTTTTGGTCGAGTTATCTATGCAATCGGTGATAACGCAAAGGCGGCACGACTTGCTGGCGTTAAAGTTTGGCAGGTACAAGTTGCTGCATATGTTTCTTGTGCAGTTCTCGGTGGCATGGCAGGAATCATGCTTGGTGGTCAATCTGGCGCAGTTGCAATTAGCCTTGCAAACTCTTACTTACTTCCATCTGTTGCTGCTGTTGTTATTGGCGGAACCTCAATTATGGGCGGTATGGGTAGCTACTCGGGCAGCGTTATGGGTGCGCTGATCCTCTCTATTCTTTCTTATCTACTTGCAACGCTTAACTCTTCAGAAGCCTTCAAACAATTGGTTTATGGAGGCATTGTGTTGGCGTTGGCCTGGGTTTATTCTTCAATTTCAGAGAGAAAGTAGAAATTGGGATGAATGCAGCAGTTATCGGCACTGGATTCATCGGAACGGTCCATATCGAAGCAATTCGCCGCATGGGAGTCCCCGTTAAAGGTGCGCTTGCCGGAAGCTCTGCAAGCACTGAATCTGCAAAAAATAAATTAAATCTCGCTCACGCTTATAAAGATGTCGCTGAAATTGCAGCTGATAAAGATGTAACTGTCGTGCATGTAACTAGCCCAAATGCACTTCACTTTGATCAAGTAACAACTCTGCTAAATGCAGGCAAACATGTAATCTGCGAAAAGCCACTTGCTTTAACGGCAAGTGAAGGCGAATCCCTTTTAAAGCTAGCTGAATCGAAGAACTTAGTTCATGCTCTCTGTTTCAACACTCGCTTCTATCCAATGGTTCATGAAGCAAGATCTTTAGTAAATAACGGAAAGATTGGTTCACCTACTTATGTAAAGGGTTCCTATCACCAAGATTGGTTATTACTTGATACTGATTGGAATTGGCGCCTTGAAGGAGAAAAAGCTGGCGAACTTCGTGCTATTGCAGATATCGGATCTCACTTAATTGATCAGATCTCATTTGTCTCTGGCCTCGAAGTTGAATCCGTTCTTGCCGATCTACACACAATCGTAAAAGAACGAAAAAAACCAACTGGTCCCGTTCAAACCTTCACCGTTGATACGACTGCAAAGCGTGAAACCGTGACAATGAGCTCTGATGATGCTGCGGGCGTTCTTATTCGATATAAGAACGGCGCACGTGGCACCCTTTCAATTTCTCAAGTAAGCGCTGGAAGAAAAAATAATCTCTCCTGGGAAATCTCCGGCACACAATCCGCACTCGCATATGACTCCGTAGAGCCCGAAAAGCTTTGGATTGGACATCGCGGAACCACAAATGAAATCTCGCTAAAGGATCCAACAACCATCTCAAGTGATGCCGCAAAGAACGCGTTTTATCCAGGTGGACATATCGAAGGCTTTGGCGAAACCTTCCGCGCATTCTTCGAGCGCGTTTATGCCGATATTGAAAGCTCTAACCGAAAGCTTGATTACCCAAATTTCAAAGATGGCGTGATTAGTTTGCGCGTCACCGATGCAATCGCCAAAAGTTCCAAGACCCAGAGCTGGGTCAAGGTTGAAGGGAGATAGAAATGAAACTAGGACTACTCACCGCGCCACTTCCAGAGGTGCCGCTATATGACATCGCAGATTGGGCGAGCGCACAAGGCTTTGAGATGCTCGAAGTCTGTTGTTGGCCAAAGAGCGCAGGCGCCAATCGACGTTACGCCGGCATCACTCATATTGATGTCGATGGCATCTCCCAAGGTCAATCAGATGAAATCGTTGGCGAATTAAAGAAGCGCAAGATCACAATGTCCGCGCTTGGTTATTACCCAAATAACTTGCATCCAGATCCAGCACATCGCACCGAAGTTAATGAACACACCAAGAAAGTAATTCGCGCTGCTGGATTAATGGGAATTCCAGTTGTTAGTACCTTTATCGGAGCAGATGCCAAGAAGACCCAAGAAGAAAATTGGGAAGATGCCAAGAAAGTTTGGAAAGATATCGTTAAGTACGCCGAAGATTGCAATGTAAAGATTGCAATTGAAAACTGCCCGATGATCTTCAGCAAAGATGAATGGCCCGGCGGTCACAACCTCGCATTCTCACCTCGTATCT
>CAZCQR010000066.1:0-4542 GCA_964500885.1 uncultured Clavibacter sp. | reverse complement strand
CTAAAAGTATCCATGCTCGTGATCATCACTTTGGGTGGGACAACACGTTCCCACCCAAAGTGGTTGTTCAACCGGGCGAATCGCTACTAGTTGAAACTATCGACTCATCTGCTGGCCAAATTACGGAAAATTCCACGCTGCCAGATTTAGTAAATCTAGATTTCTCGCGCGTTAATCCAGTAACTGGTCCGATACTCGTCGAAGGTGCGCAACCTGGCGATGCAGTCGAAGTTACATTCCTTGAATTCCACGGCAAAGGTTGGGGTTGGACTGGAAATATTCCTGGCTTTGGTCTCCTTGCAGATCAATTCACAGATCCAGCGCTTCATATCTGGAAATTTGATAAAACAAATCCAACAACTTCAACTCATCAGAGCGGCGCAAAGATTGGTCTAAAGCCATTTGTTGGCACGATCGGTCTTGGCCTTGCCGAAAAAGGATTACATTCAGTTGTTCCACCACGACAAGTCGGCGGCAATCTTGATATCCGCGATATGTCAGCTGGCACCAAAGTGATGCTTCCAGTTGAAGTCCCCGGCGCACTTCTTTCAATCGGCGATACCCATGCCGCACAAGGAGATGGCGAAGTCTGCGGAACTGCAATCGAAAGCCCATTTGATGTCTTGGTAAAGATCGATCTCGTCAAAGGTGCAAATATCAAATCCCCAGTATTTAAAACTACTGGTCCAGTTGCTTCGCACTTTGATAAATCTGGTTACATCGTCACAACTGGCGTTGGTCCAGATCTAATGATCGGCGCTAAAGAAGCAGTCTCACGGATGGTTGATCACTTGGTAAAGGAATACAAACTCTCACCAGTTGATGCCTACATGCTCTGCTCAGTTGCCGGAGATCTTCGTATCTCTGAGATCGTAGATATGCCTAACTGGGTTGTCTCGTTCTATTTCCCACGATCGGCCCACGAATAACAATGAGTTCGACGTCTTGCCTTGAAGTTAGCAATCTAAAGATTGCATTTAAACTGCAAGGCAATGACGTCACTGTTGTTGATGATGTAACTTTTCAAGTAGATCAAGGCGAAGTCGTCGGTTTAGTAGGCGAGAGCGGTTGCGGAAAATCAGTTACCGCAATGAGCCTGGTTTCCTTACTTCCAGCCAATAGCTCAAAGCGTCTTGGTGGTCAGATAATTCTTAATGGCCAAGATCTTGCAAATATGAGCGAGAAAGAATTACAAGCAGTCCGCGGTTCTCAAGTTGGTTTTATCTTCCAAGAACCGATGAGCTCGCTAAATCCAGTATTAACAATCGGATATCAACTACGCGAAGCGCTCCAATTACATCAAGATATTGATGATAAAGCCGCCGACCAACAAGTCGCAGAGATGTTAAAGCTAGTCGGTATCAGCAACCCCGAACTTCGCATTAACCAGTACCCACACGAACTTTCTGGCGGTCTTCGCCAACGCATCATGATTGCGATGGCGCTTATCTGTAAACCAAAACTTCTGATCGCAGATGAACCAACTACCGCGCTTGATGTAACAATCCAAGCCCAGATTCTGGATTTATTACAAAGACTCCAACAACAATTTTCTATGTCAGTACTTCTCATCACCCACGATCTTGGCGTTGTTGCCGAAAACTGTGATCGCGTCCTTGTTATGTATGCCGGAAAGATTGTCGAATCTGGAAAAACTAAAGATGTCTTTGCCAATCCAAAACATCCTTACACTCACGCTCTGCTTAAATCTTCACCACGCACCGCAACCGATAACAATGCACCACTTCCTACAATCCCAGGCATGGTTATCTCGCCAAGCGAACGCGGTCAGGGTTGCTCATTCGCAACGCGTTGCGTAAAAGCAACGGCACACTGCACCACCAACACCCCAGTTCTTGAAGGCACTTCACATTCCGTCGCATGTTGGAGCCCGATGTGAATATCCTTGAAATAAAGAACTTACGTAAAGAATTCACAAATAAAACCACCAAGAAACCAATCGTCGCTGTCGACAACATCTCACTAACACTGCAACGCGGCAAAACCCTCGGCATCGTCGGTGAATCAGGTTCCGGTAAATCAACGCTCGGCCGAATCATGCTCCGCCTAGTTGAACCAACCTCGGGGCAAATAATCTTCAATCAAAAAGATATTACAAACGAGAAACCAAAAGAGCTACGCAACCTACGCTCCAAAATGCAGATGATCTTCCAAGATCCAATGGCATCACTTGATCCAAGAATGTCGGTACAAGAATTAATCCAAGAACCACTTGATATCCATAACATCGGCACCAAAGCAGAACGGAAAAAAGCTGTAGAAGAGATCGCCGAAAAAGTCGGTATCGCAAAATCCGCACTAGAAAAATTCCCACACGAATTCTCCGGTGGCCAACGTCAAAGAATCTCCATTGCCCGCGCCGTGATAAATAAACCCGATCTCATCGTCGCCGATGAACCAGTCTCTGCCCTTGATGTCTCAATCCAAGCCCAGATTCTCAACCTCTTAAAAGATTTACGTCGCGAGATGAACTTATCCTTCATCTTCATCTCCCACGATCTTTCGGTGGTTAACTATTTCTGCGACGAAGTCGCAGTAATGTATTTAGGCAATATCGTCGAATACGCACCAACATCTGAATTATTCGCCAATCCAAAACATCCATATACCCAAGCCCTAATCTCTGCGATCCCAGAAATCGATACCGAAAATAAAGCAAAACGAATAATTCTTACCGGCGATGTCCCAAATCCAGCCGATGCGCCATCTGGTTGCCATTTCCATCCACGTTGCCCAATTGCAATCGCAAGCTGCGCCACCCAAGTACCGATTCTTAAGAATTACGGAACCAATCACCAAGTCTCTTGCAACCTAGTAGGTGTAAACGCATGAGCACTTTAAAGCGAATCCTAAAACGCAAATCTGCACTTCTCTCACTTATCTTTATCTCCCTCATAACGCTCGCCGCAATCTTTGCGCCACTCATCGCGCCACATGATCCAAGCGAACAATTCAAAGATGGTTTAACTCTCCAAGGCGCACCAATCGGACCAAGCGGAAATTACCTAATCGGTACCGATCTTCTCGGAAGAGATCTCCTATCCCGTCTTATCTATGGCGCCCGTACCTCTTTAATTATCGGCATCATCGCAAATGGCGTCGCAGTTCTCCTTGGTACCACCGTCGGAATCACCGCCGGTTACTTAAAAGGTCGTATCGGTTCCGTCTTAATGCGCTTCACCGATTTAATGATGGCTTTCCCAGCACTACTTCTTGCCATCACTCTCGCCGCAATCTTTTCCCCAAGTCTTCTTATCGTTGCACTTGTTATCGCAATGGTTAACTGGGTTCAGATTGCCCGCGTTATCTATACCCAAGCAATCTCAATTGCCGAACGCGAATTCGTAATTGCATCAAAAGGACTTGGCGCAACCAACCAACGCGTACTTATCAAGCACATACTTCCGCATCTACTTCCAACAGTTCTTGTCTACGCCACCCTTGGTATCGCAACCACAGTTCTACTTGAAGCAACACTTTCCTTCCTTGGTATCGGTGTTCGCCCACCAACGCCAAGCTGGGGCAACATCATCTTTGAAAACCAGACTTACTTCATCACAGCCCCTTGGCTCGTCTTTATTCCAGGTGCCGCAATCATTCTTCTTGCACTCTCATTTAACTTACTTGGCGATGCACTTCGCGACGAACTAGACCCAACGCAGAGAGGTCTTAACTAATGTTGCGATATATAACAACCAGAATCACTCAAGCGCTCTTCATTCTCTTTGGCGTTTCATTTATCACCTTCCTACTTCTCTACATTCTTCCCGCCGACCCAGCCGTCCAAATCGCTGGCCGTTCTGCCACACCAGAAACTGTTGCCAGCATCCGCGCCCAACTTGGCCTTGATCAACCGCTATTTGTTCAATACTTCAATTACATGACCAATCTTCTCCAAGGAGATTTCGGTCGTTCTTATCTACAAAAATCCGAAGTTTCAGAGCTAATCGCAAGCCGCCTTGGCCCATCACTATCTTTAATGTTCTTTGCCATCGCAATCGAATTACTAATCGGTCTGCTTGCCGGCATCATCGCAGCGATGAATCGCGGCAAAGCTCTTGATAAAACCCTGATGGTTCTATCTTTCATCGCAGTATCCGCACCACAATTCATCGTCAGCATTCTTATTCTCTATGTCTTTGCCGTAAAACTTGGCTGGTTCCCAATCGGTGGTTATGGCGATCCCATTCATTATGTTCTTCCCGCGCTAACCCTCGGTCTTCTTGGTTCCGGCTGGTATTCACGCGTGATGCGTTCATCAATGCTTGATGTTCTTCGTCAGGATTACATCCGCACCGCACGTGCCAAAGGCGCACCAATCACACGCATCATTCGCGTTCATGCATTCAAAAACGCAATCCTTCCAATCATTGCCATGATCGGTTTAGATATCGGCATCTTTATGGGCGGCATCGTCGTCGTTGAATCCGTCTTCGGTTGGCCCGGCATCGGTCAATTAGCTTGGCAAGCAATCCAACGCGTCGATATCCCAATCATCATGGGCGTCACTCTTGTCTCCGC
>CAZCQR010000065.1:0-4617 GCA_964500885.1 uncultured Clavibacter sp. | reverse complement strand
CCGGCCACGAGGGCGAGAAGGGCGGAGTGAGTTAGGCCCGGGGAGAGTTTTTTGCGGGATGAAAGCAGGCTGAAAAGGATTCCAAGCATTGCGATGAGGTGAATTCCAAGAAGTATGTTGCGGGCCAGTTCCATATTTCGATTCTAGACCTATACCTATTTGTTATAGATGGCTCATGGATTACGGGGTGGCGCGGGCGTAGGTTCGGCTTACTGGGTCCATGGTGGATTCAGAGAAAAGGAAGTTCGATGTCGAACGAAGTCAAAGGGAACGGCGTATCGCGACGCACAGTTCTCAAGGGCGCGGCAATCGGCGGTCTCGGTGTAGTTGGTGGAGGAACACTTCTATCAAGCTGCGGCGGGGGAAGCGATGCTTCTGGTCCAGTTTCTTTTGCTATTAGAGGAACTGCAGAAACCACTGTTGCAATTGCTGAAGCCATTAATGCTGCTTATGCAGAGAAGACAGGCAACGAGGTAACTTCGCAAGCTTATGAATCCAATCCTTTCCAGGATGGAATTTCACAGTACTTGCAAGGAACACCTGACGATGCTTTCGGATGGATGGCAGGTTGGCGTACAAACTATCGCGCTGATCAAGGATTGCTATTTGATTTGTCCGGAAATATCAGCAACCTCGGAGATCAGATTCCAGCAGGTTTCGTCAGCGGTGCAACAAATCCAACTGACGGTAAGCAATACATCATCCCAACAACTTGGTATCCATGGGGCTTGCACTATCGCAAATCAACCATGAGCGAACTCGGACTTGATCCAGAGAACATCGCAACCTGGGATGACTTTATGAAGTTGCTCGAAGGTACAAAGAAGAAGGGCCTTATCGGTTACGCACTCGGTGATAAGGGTGGTTGGGAAGCAATGGGAACATTCTCAATTCTCAATACACGTATCAACGGTTATGACTACCACATCGATCTATTGAATGGTCGCGAAAAGTGGAGCAGCGATAAGACAAAGGCTGTCTTTGCACAGTTCGAGATGTTGATTCCATACATGAACAAGAACGTTCTTGATATTTCATGGGAAGGCATGCGCGATCTTCTACTACAGAAGAAGTGCGGTGCGATCATGATGGGTTCATGGTGGGCAAATGACTTCTTGGCAAAGAGCCAAGAAGATTATGACGATCTATGGATCGTTCCATTCCCAGAAATCAATCCAGAATTTGGCCGCGATTCAATCGATGCGCCAGTTGATGGTGTTTCAGTAGCTGCAAATAGCGCAAACCCAGAAGGTGGCGCTGCACTTGCTGAGTTCTGGGGCAGCGAAGAAGGTATGTTGGCTGCGCAAGCTGCTGGCGATACTTCTTTGTATGCAAATACCCGACTTGATACATCAGGTTACGATGCATTTAACAAGCAGAAGCTTGCTGTTATCGGTGAGGCAAAGCACGTTATGAACTTCCTTGATCGTGATTGCCGCAACGACTTTGCTGCCAACACAGTTGGCCCATCCATTCAAAACTTCTTGAAGAATCCTAAGGATATTAACAAGATTGTTGATGCAATGGATGAAGCATGGGCAGCTCTGCCAGCTCTCTAATTCATTAGTAGAGTAGAAGTTATGACCCAGACGGCGACGAGTACAAAACCTCGTCGCCGTCGGGCTTTTTCTAAGGGTGATCGCTTAACCCTTGGATTGTTTATGGGTATCCCAACTTTCTTCCATGTTTTATTGATCTGGGTGCCGGCGATATTGACGATTCTCTTATCTTTTACATATTGGAATGGCGTCCAGCTTTCAAATATTCGTTGGGCTGGCTTAGCTAATTACGACACGATTTTTACCGCTTCACCACAATTTTATTCAGCGCTTCGCAATAACGTTTATTGGTTGCTTTGGTTTATGTTTATTGCAACGCCGCTTGGAATCTTGCTGGCGTATCAGATTGATCGAAAGATTAAGGGCCACAAGTTTTATGAGAGCGCCTTTTATCTGCCGGTGGTGTTATCGCTAGCGGTTATCGGAATTATCTGGCAGTTCATGCTTGGCCCAAGTGGATTTGTGCAGGGCGTGCTTGGTTATGGAATTGAGAATGCGATTCCGATCTTTGGTAATTACGACATAAATACCTATGTGATTCTTTCAATCGCATCGTGGCGACATATTGGTTATGTGATGCTGTTGTATTTAGCTGGGCTGAAATCAGTTGATCCATCGTTGCGAGAGGCTTCGGCGATTGATGGGGCAACGGAGTGGCAGACCTTTAGAAAAGTGGTTTTTCCTGCGATGGGACCGGTAAATATCATCATCGTGGTTATTACGGTGATTGATTCGCTGCGGGCATTTGATTTGATTTACATTATTTATGGAACATCAACGGGTTGGCCGATTTTGGGAATGTTGGTATTCCAGAATATTTATGGTCAAGCTGCATCGATGGTAGGTGCGGCTTATGCGGTGATCTTGTTGGTCTTAAGTATCACGCCGATTATTTATTACCTGCGCACGGTATTTAAGGAAGATAAATGATTACCGCCGATAAGAAGTATCGAAATCGTCAGAAGACAAAGGATCGATTTATCTCGATCTTTATTGGATTCTTTGCGCTGGTCTGGCTTTTTCCGATTGCTTGGACTTTCTGGACCTCGCTTCGTCCATATCAAGACATTATTGAATCTGGCGTATTTTCTTGGCCAGAGAATTTGAATTTTAATAATTACACCGAAGCATTTAGGTTGATGAATATCACCCAATATATGGCTAACTCATTTATTGTGGCGATTCCGGCGGTTTTCTTAACTTTGTTCTTTGGCTCGTTGATGGCCTTCGTGGTGACGAGATACTCATTTAGATTTAATCTTTATATGTTGCTCTTGTTTACTGCGGGTAACTTGTTGCCAGTCCAGCTTGTCTATGCGCCGTTATTTAAGATGTATATCTGGTTTGGTGATCTATTTGGCCAACGTAATTTGATTTATGATCAATATTGGGGATTGATCTTGGTCCATGTGGCATTCCAGGTTGGCTTTGCGACCTTCGTTCTATCTTCATATATGAAGACGATTCCAAAAGAGATCTCCGAGTCCGCGTTAGTAGATGGCGCATCGGTCTGGCGCCATTACTTCAACATTATTTTGCCGTTGTTGCGCCCACCATTGGCTGCGTTATCGGTATTGATGACGACGTGGATCTACAACGAGTTCTTCTTTGCTCTGGTTTTGATGAAGACCGATTCAAAGCGGCCAATTACTGCTGCTTTAGGAAGACTCCGTGGTGAATTTATTACCGATTGGAATATGTTGGCAGCCGGTGCAATTATGGCTGCGTTACCGACTTTGGTAATTTTCTTTCTTCTGAAACGACAATTCGTTTCTGGTTTAACGCTCGGTTCAACGAAGGGTTAATAAATGAAAGCCATCCAGATCACCGAATTCGGTGGTCCAGAAGTAATGCGTTATATCGATCTGCCAGATCCAACGCCGGCCGGTAGCCAAGTTGTATTGGATGTGAGTGCGATTGGAATTAATTATGCAGATACCCACCAGACTGAGAATTCATATTTGTCACAACAGAAATTGCCGTTGATTCCAGGAATGGAAGTTGTGGGCAAGATGCCAGATGGCGCGCGAGTTTTGGCGTTGGCAAGTACCGGTGGTTATTGCCAGAAGACATTAGTAAATCCACGAACTGTTATTCCATTGCCGGATCAAGTAAGCGATGGCGCAGCTTTAGCGATGATGGTGCAAGGCACAACTGCATATTTAATTTTAAAAGAGATGGCACATGTAAAACCGGGTGAGAGCGTTGTGGTCCATGCCGGCGCCGGTGGCGTGGGAAGTATTGCGATTCAGCTAGCTAAATTATGGGGCGCGTATGTGATTGCAGTGACTTCATCAGATGAGAAGAAGAAGTTATGTAAAGAGCTGGGCGCTGATGCGGTTGTTGATGCTGGCGAAGTGGATTTAAAGAGCGCGCTATTAGCGGCTAATAACAATAAGCCGGTAGATATTGTGTTAGAGATGGTTGGCGGTACAACTTTTGATCAATCGCTGGAGGCGTTGGCGCCATTTGGCAGATTAATATTTTATGGAATGGCATCAAGACAAGCGCCAAAGAATTTAGCGCCTGGAGTATTAATGCCAAAGTCACAGACAGTAAGTGGATTCTGGTTAGTTAATGCACTTGCAAAGCGCGAATTAATGCAAGAAGTATTTATGGATTTATTTGCCATGATTATTAGCGGAAAATTAAAGCCAATTGTTGGGGCTACATATCCGTTATCAGAGGCGATACAGGCTCATCGCGATATGTTGGCGCGTAAAACCGTGGGCAAAATCGTGCTTGATCCATCGAAATAATTGCGCGCTTTTGAGTAATTAAATATCCGGAGTATTCTTACGAAACCTTTTTGCCCCCCTAGCTCAGTCGGTAGAGCGTTTCCATGGTAAGGAAAAGGTCATCGGTTCGATTCCGATGGGGGGCTCGAATAGGTTTCAAAGTTTGGCGGGGTAGCTCAGCTTGGTAGAGCAAGCGGCTCATAATCGCTGTGTCGTGGGTTCAAATCCCGCCTCCGCTACGACCAAGTTTTGTCATCGCAGTATCGGCGTGGGTATTCTCTCGCCCTGTTCTAAAGCAGAATCAAGAAATAAGGAGTCAA
>CAZCQR010000064.1:0-4805 GCA_964500885.1 uncultured Clavibacter sp. | reverse complement strand
TCCTTCATATCGACAGCACCTCTACCCCAGATTGCACCATCCTTGATCAATCCAGAGAAGGGATCTACTGTCCAATCTTCTTTATTTGCTGGAACAACATCGATATGACCGTTAACTATTAATCCCGGAAGAGTTGTATCCGATCCGGGTATTTCAGCAACTACCGAGCATCTATCTTTTGCCGATTCGTAAATTTTTCCAGAAATTCCAACTTCTTCTAACTTCTCAAGAACGTATTGTGCAACCGCCCTCTCATCGCCTTTCCCTTCGCCATAGTTGACGCTAGGAATACGAATTAACTCCTGGCACAAGGTCACAACATCTTCTTGCAGTTCGGCGATTTGCTCAGAAGTGAGATTAAGCGAAGATTTCTCCATGGGCTAAAGTATGCCCTCTCTCGTCCGGGTGGCGGAATTGGCAGACGCGCTAGCTTGAGGTGTTAGTTCTCGAAAGGGATTAGGGGTTCAAGTCCCCTCTCGGACACGTTGAATGACTATGCTCTAACCGTGGTCGAAATTTCACTTGACTCTGCGCTCTCTTTAATCGCAGATGTGCCTGACTATCCAAAACCTGGAATTTTATTTAAGGATATTACACCTCTACTAGCCGATGGTCCGGGTCTCTCTCGAGTGATAAATGAACTAGCTGCCCGTATAAATGGCCTTGGAAGAAAAGTTGATGCAATTGTCGGAATCGAAAGTCGCGGCTTTATTCTCGGTGGCGCTCTAGCCAATGAGTTAGAAATTGGTTTCGTAACCGTTAGAAAGCCAGGCAAACTCCCTCGCGATGTACATCGGAAGGATTATCAATTGGAGTATGGATTTGATGCTCTCGAGATGCATAAGGATCTTTTATCTGACGATAAGACAGTTGTTGTCGTTGATGATGTCCTAGCAACAGGAGGAACAGCTCTCGCCTGTCAAGAGTTAGTAAATATGTCTGGGGCAACCACTGCGGCCCACGTTTTTCTCTTAGAGATTGGCATTCTTAATGGTAGGAAAGCAATCGCAGATCACTATCCGAAGATCGAAATAATCTCACTTTTGGACACAAATGGCTGAGCTTATTTTTTACTGCGGAACAATGGATAGCGGTAAATCCACCCTTGCCTTGCAAACTGCCCACAATCATCAAAGTCGAGGCAGATCCGGTCTCCTATTTACTAATCAAGATCGAGCGGGAACTGGCAAAATATCTTCACGGTTAGGTTTAACATCAGAGGCAATCGAAGTTCCATCTGAGTTGGATATTCATCGATTTACCGTTGATCTATTATCTCAAGGACGGAAAATTGATTATGTAATATGCGATGAATCCCAGTTCTATACACCGGAACAAATTGAACAACTAGCAAGAATTGCCGATGGATTGGGAATTGACGTTTATGCCTTTGGCATCCTTACAGATTTCCGTACCAAGCTCTTCCCTGGTTCAGCCCGTCTAGTTGAACTGGCAGACCGAGTTCAGACTCTGCAAGTTGAAGCGCTCTGTTGGTGCGGTGAGCGAGCGACACATAACGCTAGAACCATTGACGGAAACATGGTTACAGAGGGTGAACAAGTTGTAGTTGGCGATACTGGTGCCAGCGCCGCTGTAGCTTACGAAGTTTTATGCCGCAGGCATCATATGCGAAAGGTGACTGCAAGAACTTCCGGTCAAGCTTCTATCGATCCCTTGCCATTTAATAGTCTGTAACCTTTAGGAGAATCTTGATGAGAACTGCAAATGGATACGCTGCGAAATCAAAGAGTCAGCCGCTTGAACCATTCGAATTTACGAGGCGACAGATCGGCGCAAATGATGTTGGTTTCGAGATTCTGTATTCAGGAATCTGTCACAGCGATATCCATCAGGCCAGAGAGGAATGGGGCCCGGCTATATTTCCTATGGTTCCTGGCCACGAAATAGTCGGTAAGGTTACTGATATTGGAATAGATGTAAATAAATTCAAAGTAGGCGATCTCATCGGAGTTGGAGTTTTCATTGATTCATGTCGCAATTGTGATAACTGTTTGCGGGGAATGGAACATTTTTGCCGTGAAGGTATGACCGGAACTTATAACGCGATGGAAAGAGATGGAAAGACCATTGCTTTTGGCGGTTACTCAAACTATTTTGTAGTAGATCAACATTATGCCGTTTCAATACCTGCAAACTTGGATTTAGCTGGCGTCGCACCTCTACTTTGCGCGGGGATAACTCTCTATTCACCTATTCGCCATTGGAAAGTTGGACCAACTAGCAGAGTTGGAGTAATTGGTTTAGGCGGACTTGGCCATATGGGAGTTAAATTTGCTGCCGCATTAGGAGCTGAAGTAACGGTGTTTTCACATAGCAGCAGCAAGGAAGATGATGCATATCGATTTGGCGCAAAACATTTTGTTTTAACCAGTCAGAACGATTGGAATAAGCCAATTCGAAAATCATTTGATCTCATCCTAAATACGGTATCGGCCGAGATTGATTTAGAACCGTACCTTCAAACCTTAGATACAGATGGAACGCTTGTAATCATTGGATTGCCCGGAAAACCTTATGCCGTGCATGCCGGTTCTCTTCTTGACGGACGTCGCAGCATCGCGGGCTCGATGATTGGCGGAATGCCAGAGCTACAGGAGATGATTGATTTTTGCGGCGCAAAGAACATTGTGAGTCAGGTTGAAATAATCAAATCTGACTATATAAATCAAGCCTACGAAAGAACAATTGCAAGTGATGTTAAATATCGTTTTGTGATTGATGGTAAGACTTTTTAGCTAATAGATTAGCGTTGCTGTAATCAATGGAGCGATGAAAAGGGCAGGTAATAAGTTTGCCACTGCAATTTCCCTGATATTCAAAAGCTTCAAACCTATTCCTATCAGCAAAATTCCACCTACGCTGGTCATTGCAGCAACTTGGGATTCACTAAGTATGTTGCCTAAGCCAAGACCGAGAATTGTCCAGATGGATTGATAAATGCCAACCGGCAGCGCGGAAACTAAAACTCCCCAGCCAAATGCAGCCGCAAAAGCTACCGATGCGAAGAAGTCCAGGGTACTTTTAAGAAGTAACTGATCTATTCCGGTATTCATACCATCGCTGATACTTCCAAGGATTGCCAACGGCCCAATCGCAAAAACCAGTGAAGCGGTAACAAATCCATCAACGAAGGTATTTGTTTCACTCCTAAACTTTCTTTTTAAAGATTCCCCAAGACCAACCAAACGCTTTTCTAGATTTAGAGCAGAGCCGATTAGAGCTGCAAAGATCAATGATCCAAGAACTATCAGGATAGGTGCTCCCTGAGGAGTGTTCTTCACAAAGTCCTCATTCCACAAGGAACGAAGACTTGATGCTGCGCTAACTAATGTAATAGCGCCAAGAATTTCTGTAATCAAAGTACGGGTTCGTTCGGGTATGCGATTACCGCCAAGCTTTCCAAGAATTGAACCTAAAACTATTGCTCCAACATTGATGACGGTACCTATGCCTGGAAACACGAAGACAGTCTACTCAAGATGAATACGTAATTAAGGTAGGTTTATCAAATGATCATGCGCAAGTTTGCAGGTTTGAGAAGTTGGATGAAACCACACACAACGGTCCCGACTCTTCCTTGGACGGCAACAAATACATGGGATCTATCTATAAAAAGATTCTCTATTCTTTCTATAGGGCTCATCCTTTTTGGCATTGGTGAATCATTTTTGATTGTTTCAAATATTGGAAATTCTCCTTGGACCGTTCTATCTGAAGGCGTTTCAAATCAATTTGATATTTCGATAGGTGTAGCAACCTTTATTGTTAGCATTGGCGTCTTGCTCTTGTGGATACCGTTACGAGAAAAACCAGGATTCGGAACTCTTCTTAATATTCTTCTAATAGCCGTCGCAATTGATCTTGGACTCCTTTTGATTCCAGAGGTTGACATCTTCTTCGTTGAATTCCTTTATGTACTTATTGGCATAGCGCTAGTTGGAGTTGGATCGGCGCTCTACATAACCTGTGGCTTAGGTCCCGGGCCCAGAGATGGGTGGATGACTTCTCTTCATCGCAGAACCGGGATTCCCGTCGGTCGAGTTCGACTTTTAATCGAAGTGCTCGTACTCATATCGGGGTGGCTCTTGGGAGGAACTGTTGGCCTTGGTACCGCCCTTTTCGCCCTATTAATTGGTCAATCAGTAGCTATTTCTTTTGGTGTCGTTGCCCGAATTACCAAGCAGTAACCCTTATTTTTAGGGCTTCCCCCAGTTTGTGGACTGCCTTCACACGGTGTCGCAACCACCACCGTTAAAAAATTAGCAATCTCCCATTTCTGCATGGGATGAAAGGTAAAAAATGCTGGATACCTTCTTTAAAATCTCGCAACGCGGATCTTCAGTAGCTCAAGAAGTTCGTGGTGGCGTAGTTACATTCTTTACAATGGCGTACATAGTTGCGCTCAATCCATTGATCATTGGTCTAACTAAAGATGGTGATGGAAAATATATCGGTGGCGGAGATGCTCCTAATCTTCCTTTGATAGCTGCCGCAACTGCTCTTGTTGCAGGTGTCCTATCAATTCTCATGGGAGTTGTAGCTAATTTCCCATTGGCTTTAGCAACCGGCCTTGGTCTAAACACCTTCGTCGCAGTAGCTGTTGCCTCAAAGATGACATGGGCTGATGCGATGGGTCTGGTGGTTCTTGAAGGAATCATCATCACAATTCTCGTCTTGACTGGTTTCCGAACCGCCGTATTTCGCGCCGTCCCTACTCAACTGAAGATTGCCATCTCTGTTGGTATTGGATTATTCATAGCCCTTATCGGCCTAGTTGATGCAGG
>CAZCQR010000063.1:1844-4830 GCA_964500885.1 uncultured Clavibacter sp. | reverse complement strand
ATGGTTTCCGTGCTCGAATGGCAACCCGTGCAGGTCGTGCAGTTCTCTCTGCTCGACGTGCAAAAGGTCGCGCTCGTCTCTCAGCTTAAAACTTTTAGCTAGAACGAATCCGACTGTGCTCGCTCAAGTAAATCGACTCACCTCTCGTGAAGATTTTCTGCGCGTAACAAAATCCCCGATCCGCTCCACTACAAAATCACTTACTGGTTATTTGTTGGCCGATGAGGAAGTTGATTCACCAAAGATTGGTTTTATTGTTCCTAAGAGCGTTGGCGGCTCAGTTCGGCGCCATCGAGTTACTCGACAACTACGACATGCTTCAAAGAACTCAATTCACTTTCTCCCAAAAAGCTCTTTAGTTGTAGTTCGAGCAACCAAGAGTGAACAAGCAGCAGATCTAGAAATTCCAGAATTATTCTCAGCGCTTAGCAAACGAGCTAATCGATGAAGTTATTAACTTATCCATTTTTAATTTTAATTCGAGGTTGGCAGAAATTTATTGCCCCAGGACTTGCACCTCGTTGTAAGTACTACCCATCTTGCTCTCATTACACATTTGATGCCATCAAACGTTACAACTTACTAGGTCTAGCTCTAGGAGCTTGGCGAATTATTCGTTGTAATCCACTTAGTTACGGTGGTGTTGATTATGTTCCAGAGAGCATCAAATTAGGTCCAATAAAGCTAGGAGCCCGGTAAATGAACTTCATTCTCGACCCTTTATATTGGCTAGTTTCAGGGGTTATGGTGGTTATTCACCGTGCGCTCTCCCCAATATTCGGTGAGACCAGTGGCGTCACTTGGAGTCTTTCAATCGTTGGACTTGTTGTGATGATTCGTACGCTTTTAATTCCACTCTTTGTTAGACAGATCAAATCACAACGCGCCTTGACAGCTCTTTCACCAGAGATGAAGAAGATTCAACAGAAATATAAAGATGATCGCCAGAAGCAATCTGAAGAGCTGATGAAGCTTTATAAAGAACATAAGACAAATCCAATGGCTTCATGTTTTCCATTGTTGGCACAAGCACCAATATTCTTTGCACTTTTTACAGTTCTAAATGGAATTGGAAAAAATCCACCACAAGCACGAGGTGCTCTTACTGATACTTTGGCAGCCCAAGCAGCGCAAGCAGAATTTTTTGGTGCACCAATCTCTCAAACCTTCCTTGGTTCAAGTCAGGGAATTGTAAAAATTGTTACAGTACTTTTAATTGTTTTAATGTCAGCAACAACATTTACAACACAGCGCCAGTTGATGGTCAAAGGAATGCCGAAGATGGATTCCTCAAACAATATGATGTTGCAACAGCAGAAGATCATGCTTTATTTATTCCCAGTGATATTTGCAGTATCTGGAGTTAACTTTCCAATCGGAGTTTTGATTTATTGGTCAACAACAAATCTCTGGACCTGGGGCCAACAGTTTTATGTAATTAAGAGAAACCCAGCACCTGGTTCACCAGCTTGGGAAGAGTTACAGAAGAAACGTCAGAAAGATCAACCAATAGAGCCCGGAAACACGATCATTGAAGAGCAGCCAAAGGGGCAGCGCTTCCAACCAAAGAAGAAGAAAAAGAAGAACAAATAGGTTTAAAAGCCCCAAAAGGGGCAAAAAGGAGAAGATATGAGCGAGAACGAAAAATCCCTAGCTACCAAGCTTGAAGAAGAGGGCGATATCGCAGCTGATTACCTAGAGGGGCTACTTGATATCGCAGATCTTGACGGTGATATCGAGATTGGCATCGAGAATGACCGAGCCCACCTAGTAGTCGAAGGTGGCGAGCTCTCCCATTTGGTTGGGCGAGATGGCGAAGTCTTAGATGCCCTTCAAGAGTTAACCCGCCTTGCGGTTCAAACTTCAACTGGCGAGCGCTCTAGATTGATGCTTGATATAGATGGCTTCCGATCTGAGAAGAAGAGCGCCCTAGCTAAGTTGGCAGAAGAGACAGCCGAAGAGGTTAAGTCCTCTGGTAAGCCAATAAAACTTGCTCCAATGAATGCCTTTGAGCGAAAGATCGTCCATGACACGATCCAGAAGATCGGCCTTACAAGTGAATCTGAGGGAGAAGACCCAGATCGCTGTGTTGTGGTGATGCCGGCCTGACCGTTTCACGTGAAACGAGAGCCCACCAATTCTTTGGCGAGCGGGCTCCACTAGCCCTCCGCTATTCAGAGCTCCTTGCGACCGTCGCTATTGAGCGAGGGTTGATTGGACCCCGCGAAGGGGAGATCATCTGGGAGCGCCATATTGAGAATTGCCTACCCATCACAACCCTCCTTCCAGATAAAGGGAGCCTTGCTGATGTTGGTTCTGGGGCAGGACTTCCGGGTTTAGTAATTGCCCTAGCAAAACCAGAGTTGAAAGTTACCTTGATTGAGCCCCTGCAACGGAGGGTCGAGTTCTTATATGAAGTTATCGATGAACTTGGCCTTAAGGTAGAAGTAATTCGAGGTAAGTCAGAGGCGATCAAAGGTCAATATGACTTTGTAACTGCGCGGGCGGTAGCCCCACTTGGTCGATTAATTGAGAGTACCTGGCATCTAATTCGTCCAAAAGGTTCACTTCTTGCGATGAAGGGGGAGTCAGCGGCCGCCGAAATCGAGGCCGCCGACCTCAAGAAAGTGGCAAAAGTAGAGCTTCACGAGATAAAGATGGCTGATTTACCTGTGTCACGCGTGGTTGAGGTAGTTAAGGCTGGTTAACTCTGCCGCGTGGATGATTCACGTGAAACAACTACACCTCGGAAGATTGTTGGCACCCGTCGGTTCCGCGAACCTATGCCCCAA
This sequence comes from uncultured Clavibacter sp., assembly GCA_964500885.1. Lineage (GTDB taxonomy): Bacteria > Actinomycetota > Actinomycetes > Nanopelagicales > Nanopelagicaceae > MAG-120802. The sequence goes on along the minus strand of CAZCQR010000063.1, from coordinate 2,038 downwards.
CCGATCTCAACACGGATCTTTACCGTGGCCAACCAGAAGGGCGGGGTAGGCAAGACCACCTCTGCCGTCAATGTCGGGGCAGCTCTAGCTATGGGCGGCCTTCGCACCTTAATCATTGATTTAGACCCACAAGGCAATGCCAGCACCGCATTTGGAATTGCTCGCGATGAAGTCCTTGGAATGTATGAAGTAAT
>CAZCQR010000063.1:0-1744 GCA_964500885.1 uncultured Clavibacter sp. | reverse complement strand
ATTCTTTTAACAATGTATGACGGTAGAACTCGATTGGCAAATGATGTTGCAGATGAAATTAGAAGACACTATCCAAAAGAGTTAATTGATATTCCAATTCCACGCGCTGTGCGAGTCTCAGAAGCGCCTTCTTATGGACAGACAGTTATGACTTACGATCCTGGTTCAAATGGCGCAGATGCATATGGACGAATTGCTCGCGAAGTTGCGCGACGTGGCGCTCCAACAATTAGCGCTGCAGAGGTTGTCTAATGGCAGTTAAACGTGGCGGCTTAGGTCGTAATTTAGATTCATTAATTCCAACACCAATTCGTGCGCCTGGAATTGAAACACCAGTCGCAGGTCGTTTAGAAGTTGATATTGAAAGCATTAAACCAAATCGAAAACAACCGCGAAGTATCTTTAATGATGATGAACTTGCAGAACTTGCAGCCTCAATTAAGGAGATCGGAATTCTCCAACCACCAGTGGTTCGCAAGGTTGGCGAGAATCAATATGAATTGATTATGGGAGAGCGACGGTTGCGCGCATCCAAACTTGCTGGTTTAAAGGTAATTCCAGTAATCATCCGCGAAACTAGCGATAATGAATTATTACGTGAAGCGCTCGTTGAAAATATTCACCGTAGCAATCTAAATTCACTTGAAGAGGCCGCTGCTTATAACCAGATGCTTAGCGATTTTGGTTTCACACATGATGAGCTCGCTAAAAAGCTTGGAAAATCCCGCCCAGTAATTACAAATACGCTTCGCCTACTTAATCTGCCACCAACAGTTCAAAAGAAGTTAACGAGCGGGGCGTTAAGCATGGGTCATGCCAGGGCGCTCCTTGGACTTACCGATCCACAAGAGATAGAGCGCATCGCAAATAAAATTGTTGCCGAGGGTTTAAGTGTTCGCGCTACCGAAGAACTAATTTCAGCTGGCGACAGTAAAAAGGGTGGCAACCAGAAGAAACTTTCTTCACTTGGTAAATATCAAGAGTTAGAGGAGAAGATCGGCGATGCTCTCGACACTCGAGTAAAGATTAAAGGTGGCGCCAATGGCGGCAAGATTCAAATTGAATTTGCTGATAGCCAAGATCTACTTCGAATTGCTAACCAAATTAGTTAAGTTTTACCGAATTCTTCCGTTCAATCTCTTCTGTTAAAAGATGTCCAAGGGCTTTAACGCCTTCACGAATTCGCTCTGGCGTTGGATGGCAATATGACAATCTCATCGACCAACTTCCTAAGCCATCGGCATAAAATGCGCTTCCTGGTACATATGCAACCTTCGCAACAATCGCCTTTGGCATTAGAGCTTTGGTATCGATCTCTGGTGGCAAAGTAACCCAGACATAAAAACCGCCACCAGGACGAGTCCAAGTCGCAGATTTTGGAAAATATTGATCCAAACTCTCCAGCATTGCATCACGTCGCGCTCTGTATAGCTCAACAAAGGATGCGATCTGATCGCGCCAAGGTTGATCTGCTAAATAACTAGAGATTGCTAACTGAGAAAAATTTGAAGGACAGAGAATTGATGATTCAGATGCAATCACTAATTTCTCACGGAGCGCTTGCGGGACTAACGCCCAACCAACTCGAAATCCCGGAACGATTGTCTTCGAAAATGAACCCAAATAAATTACATTTTCGGAATCTTGCGCTCGCATCGCATTTGGTGCTGGGCGATCAAAACCAAGAAGGCCATAAGGATTATCTTCAACGACAAAAATCTTCTCTTCTCTACAAATATCAAGA
>CAZCQR010000062.1:0-4975 GCA_964500885.1 uncultured Clavibacter sp. | reverse complement strand
ATCGCCTTCTGCCCAACCAGGTACCAATAATTCGCTAAAGAGAACTGTCATTCTCCTCACCTCTCCCTTTCATCTACCCTTTTATCTATAGTTTTAATTTCATTTGAAACTCATTTAAGAATTTGTTTTGAAATAGAAAAAGGGGCCCGATTCTCTTTGGAATCTGGGCCCCTGGGCTTCTCTATCTCTTACTTATTCGATAGAGCTCCAGGTTCCAGAATCCCAATTTGAATCCTTGGTAGCAAAATAGGTAAATGCCCAATTTGCCGACTCTGATGCAGTCCAATAGGCAGCCCAAGTAGGACGAACCGCAGTGCGCTTCGTCTTTAGAGTGCTATTAATCTGCATCCGGCAAGGGTAAGTGAAAGCCTGCGATCCTCGCAAGCTAATTAATTTCTATTGCAATCTGGCGCTTGATTACACGGCTAAGCCGGCGCTTGCGATAAATGGACTCGCTTCTCCCGCATAAGAGAGGTTGAGTTCGCGCTTGGCCCGCGTAACGCCGACATAGAAAAGACGTCTCTCCTCATCCACTGAAGAGCCTGGCCACGGCAGATAACGCGCTGAGGCGCCTACCAAATAAACATATTCCCACTCCAGGCCCTTGGCGCTATGGAGAGTAGCGAGAGTGACTCCGGGAAGATCTGGTGGATTGTTCTGTTCTGCACGTTCCTCTAATTCACGAAGGAAAGCTCGCATTGAATCAACGCCATCATTAATCAACTCTTGTGCCAATTGAATAATTGACCTTACATATTTATCGCCCTCACCAAATTGCTTCAATAAATCTCGTAATTCAGAGAGCCAATCTGAGGTGGCTAATACCGAAGCGCTTCGGATCGCAGAAATCATCGCCCGCACATCGCCTCTCTCAAAGAAACGTTCTGCGGTTCGGATTTGATTTTCAATTCCTGCGCCAGCTAATGCCTTCTCTAAATCTTCTAATTGAGCATTCGTTCTGGCAAGGACTGCAATCTCATGCGCTTTAACGCCAGAAGATATTTTGCTTCTAATTGCATCGACAATAGAGATGAGTTCTTCGCTCTCGCTAGAAAATCCAGATGTCTCAGGTTGATCACCATGCTCATTTACAGCATCTAAATCATGGCCAAGATCTCCGCTTCGCAAAATTGCATTGGCAATATTGATAATTTCTGGAGTAGAGCGATAACCAGCGCTCAATCTAATTACTTCTGCCTCCGGAAAACGTTTTGTGAAATTAAGTAAGAATGATGGCGTAGCGCCTGCAAATGAATAGATAGTTTGGGCAGGATCGCCAACAACACAGATATCACTGCGCTTCCCAAGCCATAAATCGAGTAAACGTTGCTGTAATGGCGATACATCTTGATATTCATCAACAGTGAAGTAGCGATATTGATCTCGCACCCGATCACGAATTTCTTTAACTTCTTCTAACATGCCGACAGTCAGTAGGAGTACATCCTCAAAATCGATTGCACGCTCTTGTCTCTTCAAAGTTTCGTAGGACTCATAAGTGCGAGCAATATCTTCCAAATTAAGCTTGCTCTTTGTTGCAGTAGATCTGATTAATCTATTATTTGAGAGCGCTGCTTCAACATATTCATCACTTGGAATCTGTAGAACTTTTGCCCATTCAATTTCACTTGATATTTCTCGGAGCGTTGCTGGCGATTTAGTTATGGTTACTCCTGCACGATCTAGCGCCTCCCCTAAAAATGCGCTTTTGCTCGTTAGAAGTGAGGGAAATCGACCCCCGAGTGCTTCGGGCCAGAAATAGAGCAATTGCTTGAGAGCGGCGGCATGGAAAGTTCTTGCTGCGATTGCGGGAACGCCAAGTGTTCGCAAACGCGCTCGCATTTCACCAGCAGCTCTTGCCGTAAATGTCAGCGCCAAAATTCGATTTGGTTCAACAATTCCAATATCAACTGCATATGCCAAGCGATGGGTAATCGCGCGAGTTTTTCCAGTTCCAGCGCCAGCAATTACACAGACTGGACCTCGTACTGCCGTTGCAACTGCTCGTTGCTCTGGATCAAGAGCGGCGAGAATTTCATCGGCTAACTGCGCCATGTTTCCTTACTTTTCAACTCAGATTTTGCATGCTCTCCATACCAAGCATTAATCATCGCTCTGGCAACAGATATCGCAGGTGGCAATAACAACTCTTGACTTTCAACTTTAGCCTTTATCTCATCTCTATCTAGCCAAAGGATTTCTTCAATCTCTTCCCCATCAGCTTTAACTGACTCTGGATTTGAGATTATCGCTTCGTAGGCAATCATGATTGATGCTGGAAATGGCCAAGGTTGTGAACCTAAATATTTCATCTCAGAGACAATTCCGCCGCATTCTTCAGCAACTTCTCTAATTAACGTGCTTTCAAAAGACTCACCTGGTTCTACAAATCCTGCAAAAGTAGAGAAACGTTTTTCTGGCCAAACTTTTTGTCTACCTAGAAGAATTCGATCACTCTTATCTTTAACAAGAACAATAATTGCCGGATCTGTCCTTGGATGATGCTCTGCTTCGCAAATCTGACATTTTCTAACTGCGCCACCCATAGTTGCAAGCGTTTCAGCGCCACACTTGGCACATCTTTGATGAGCTTGATGCCATTGCGATAGTGCAAGGGCATGGACAGCGGCTCCGATATCAAGCGAATTTAATTTATGGCCAATTGTTCGCAAGCTCTCAAAGTTCTCTGGAAACTCACTTGGCGCATCACTGTTGTGAATGAGGAAATAAGGAACTTTATTCTTATCAATTCCAAGGAAGTAAGCATCAGTGTGAGAGCGAGAAACTTCTTCGGCTCTTGAATAATGAAGGGAGTTCTCATTACATTTGAATCGATCGCCGAGCATCTCAATGATGCGAGCGCTCTGCCAGAGCTTTCCAAGCGCGCTCTGATCGCTACGAAGATGTGCGGCGCGATCAAGCTCGCCTCGGGAGAGCGGCAGATCAAGGAGCATGGGGCGACCTTACTAGCCAGCTCTGATTCCCTCTAAAAATACAAGTACTCGATTACCTATGTAGCCTTTTACGTATGGGGCTGACCATCACTTCTTGGAATCTTTTACATGGCATGGCGATTCCACCTAGTAACACAAAGTTAAGTGACGCGTTGCAGAAATTACATAATGAAATCAATAGCGATGTGATTGCAATTCAAGAAGTTGATGTTCATCAAGATCGCTCTGGAAAAGGAAATCAGGTTCGCGAGATTGCAGAAGAAATCGGTGCTCCTTTCTGGGCCTTTGCGCCATCAATGTATGGAACTCCAGGTGAGAAATGGCATGGCGTAACTGAAGAGATTGTCTTTGATAATCAAACTCCGGTACCGCCTGATGCTATGTATGGCATAGGGATTGTTTCAAAGGTTCCGGTAAAACGATGGCATCGAATCAATCTCGGTAAAGCTCCTCTTGGAATGCCCTTACTTGTAGCTGGCGAGAAGCGACCAAGATTTATTTATGTTTCAGATGAACCAAGGTCTGCGCTAGTTGCTGAATTAGAAAATGGAATTTCGGTTACTACTACACATCTATCTTTCGTACCGCTGAAAAACTTGATTCAATTACGAAAGATTGCCAAGTGGGTTGAACAGCTACCTGGAATTCATGTTATGACTGGCGACTTTAACTTACCTTGGGGAATCGCTCCTAAGCTATCTGGCTGGAACGATTTGGTGAAGGGTCCTACTTATCCTTCTTGGAAAGCCAGTATTGAATTTGATTACATAATGAGTAAAGAGCTTACGATTGATGATGTAATCCCAGCGATTCATCCACATTATGGAATTAGCGATCACTTAGCCTCAAGTATCACTATTAAAAATCTAAAGAATTAGGCTACATCTGCTTTCTTGCTCATCGACTCCTTCTTCATCGATTCCTTTTTCATCGTTTCTTTATGTGAGCTGAAAATAGCAAGCAATTCACTACGTTTCTTATCTGGCATCGCAAAAGTTGCGGCAAAGGCTGACCAGGCTTTTAATTGATTAGCATCGCTGCAGGCAAGTAAGCCGGTAAGAAGTTTCTCCCAATCCCCTTCATTTAAAGGTCTCTTCTGGTTGAGATTTCCACCCTGCTGCGCGCGAGCAGCTTTACTCATCTCTTCCCTACTTGGCCTTCTACCTTTTGCAGCGAAGCCAAGATTTGCAAGGCATCTTCCGATACTTGAGGTCTCGCAATTCTCGCTGGCATTTGAACGATTTACTGGAGAGCTTCCTTCAATCTCTGTGGCAAAGCCAGTTGATTGTGGCCTGATATCTTCCAGATTTGTATATGCCTCGGTTCTGCAGATCCATTCGATTCTGCCATCTGGGCGCTCAGTTCTTTGTAGATCAGTAAGTAATCTGCCATTTGGATATTTCGACCAGAAGAGACGGATTCGATTTTCTACTGGTTCGTATTGTTCTAGATTGAAATAAGACATTACTGGCCCACCGCCATCAATAACTCTTCTGCCATAACTTCAGATGGACTTAGCGCGCCTACTCGGAAGGCTTCGATTAGCGCTTCCCGCCCGCCATCTTTAAATCGAGTGGCAATATATGGATCTCTCGAGTTAAATGAGATGAAATCTAAAACTTCTCCGGTGCGTGGGTAGATGGCCCGACCATCTACATTTTCCACAGATTCGAGAATGTGTTTACGGAAAGAATCACGGACAGTTTCTACAATTTCATAATCCCAATTGGCGCGAACCCATTCGACTAGAGCTTTCTCGCTTAAGACTTCGGCAGAGGTCTTTGGCTGAATTAATGAGACCTTGGCAATCTCTTCACCAGCAAGCATCGCCTTGGCAGCGTCAGCTCCAACTTCATCGAGCGCAGCCGCAAATTCACGACGTAATCGATCCTTTGCTTCTTTGGCAGTATCAGCTATCAAAGTTATAGCAGAGAGTTGAAATGCAAGTTCGCGTAGATTCATGACCGGCTCCTTTCCAGTAACCGCATTACAGCGGCGACCACTGACAGAGCAGGTTTTTC
>CAZCQR010000061.1:0-4978 GCA_964500885.1 uncultured Clavibacter sp. | reverse complement strand
GGTACTGGTCGAGATTTGCTGGCTCAATTACTTTATGGATCAAGAATTTCGTTTTTAATTGCATTCATTACTACAGCTGTAGCGCTGACCGTTGGATTATTTGTCGGAATAGCCGGCGGTTACCTTGGCGGAAAAGTTGATAATGCTCTAGGTCGTTTTACAGATTTTTTCTTGGCCTTCCCAGCCTTCTTCATGATTGTCGCTCTTAGCACTCCAGTAATTCAGAGATTACAAGGTCTAGGAATATTCGAAGGCGAAAATACTGCGCGCATTGTCTTCTTAATTGTTTTTCTTGCTTTCTTTGGTTGGCCCGGCTTTTCCAGAATTATTCGATCACAAGTTTTAAGTATTAGAGAACGTGACTACATAACTGCTGCACAAGCGATGGGCGCATCTAGAAAACGCATTATTCTCAAGGAGATCATTCCTAATGTTTGGGCGCCAGTAATCGTGGTGGCTTCGCTATCGCTTCCAGGATATTTGGCAGCAGAATCTGTTTATTCTTATTTAGGACTAGGAATTCAACCTCCCGCTTCAACTTGGGGAATCTTGCTTTCCAATGCATCACGATTTGTTACCGCAATGCCTAGCTTCTTCATGATCGTTGCTGGGTCACTAGTTGTAGTTGTTCTTGCTTTTAACTTAGTGGGCGATGCACTTCGAGATGCGCTAGATCCCCGCACAGAACGCTGAAATCACCCTAACCCTTCGCTTAACACTCCTCACATTTCGTGGTTGACTATGCCTAGGTCTTATTGGGCCTTTTCCAATTCTCTGTTGAAAGGAGTACTGAATGGGCAGAATTACTGCTCGTCGTGCCCTAGCGATTTCCGCATCCGCGGCACTTGCAGTTTCGGGATTAATTGCAGTTAGCGCACCTGCGCAAGCAGCAACACCGAAGCCAGGTGGAATTTTGTACATGCTAGAGCATGAACCACGTCTAGATCATCTAGATCCAACTCGTATTTATACCGGACGTGATCTAGCGTTTATGAATTCGTTCCACACTCGTACTTTGGTTGCTTACAATCCAGTACCAGGTGCTGCAGGAGCAAACATCATTCCTGATCTTGCAACAAATACAGGTGTACCAAGCAAGCAGGCGAAAGTCTGGAGCTTCACACTTCGTCCAGGAACAAAGTTTGAAGATGGAACTCCAATTACTTGCGAACATGTTCGCTACGGAGCTTCTCGTGTATTCGCACAAGATGTTCTTCCTGGCGGTCCTACATATCTAATCTCTTGGTTGGATATTCCAAAGGATGCAGAAGGAAACTCCATCTACACCGGCCCATATACAGCTACAGCTGAAGGAACAAAGGCATTCAATAAGGCAGTTGCTTGTTCAAAAGACAATCGCACAATTACCTTTACATTGAATAAGTCAATTGCTGACTTCAACTATCTAGCAACTTACGGAGTTATCTCTCCTGTTCAGAAGAAGAAGGACACTGGCGACAAGTATGACTTGAACCCACAGGCAACTGGTCCTTACCGAATCGTAGAGAACAGCGATACTCAACTTCGTATGGTTCGTAACAAGAACTGGTCAAAGGCATCTGACCCTGTCAGAACTCCTTATCCAGACGAAGTCATTATTCTTTACGGTCTTGATGAAGAAGTTATCGATCAGATGATGTTGGAAGATACTCTTCCTTCAGCAATCAATTTCGGTGGCCCACTTCCAACAAACCGTGACAAGTTCTTCGATAATAAGAAGTACAAAGATCGTCGTATGAACAACTTCGATCCTTATTCACGTTATTACGCATTCAATCTAAAGAAGATGCCATGTCTTGAAGTACGTAAAGCTATGTACCATGCATGGCCAATCAAGGCACTCCTTGATTACGCAGGCGGCGAGAAGTTCGCAGGTGCTTATGCAACCGGACTAATCAGCCCACTTGTTGCGATTGACTATGCACGTACTGGCGTTGTCGGTCCAGGAAGCAAAGACTTCAAGCCAGAGGGCAACATTGAACTAGCTAAGTCACTTCTTGAAACAGCAAAGACCAAGTGCCCTGATAACTATGCCAAGGCAACTCAGACTGGAATCAAGATTGACGTTCGTCAGTCATCTGCTCTAAATGATCAGATTCCAATCATTGAAGCTTCAATGGCAAAAGCAGGAATCAAAGTAACTTGGAACATCATCTCTGTTGCTTACTACTCAACAATCATGGATCCAGCTAAGCAGAACGATATGTCTGCATCAGGTTGGGGAGCTGACTGGGCTAACGCATCAACTGTTATCCCTGAGTTGTATACAACCGCTGGTGGTTTCAACCTGACACAAAATGCTGACGATCCAAATTACAAAGCTTTCGAAGCCAAGGTAAATCAGGCGATGAAGCAGACAGATCGTAAGAAGCAAGCTGCTCTATGGAAGGCGTTGGATAAGGAAGCTGCTGGTTACTACTGGCACCTACCAACACTCTTCGGTAAGGCTCAAGAAGTTTGGGGTTCCGCACTGCGGGATGTCTTCTTCTGGGTACCACAGGGCAACCCTGCATACGGCAAGATCTGGATTCAGCAGTAACACTGCTCGAATACTGATCTAAAAAGAAGTAAGGGAGCTCTCGGAGTCCAAATGGCTCTGAGAGCTCCTCTCACTTGTTATTCTTTATCTAGTTTTTAATTGCAAATAATAATTTTGGAGAGGAGTAATCGAGAAGTGCTCTTCTTCGTAGCAAGACGTCTAGCTCTATCTCTAATAACTCTTCTTATAGTTTCATTTACCGTTTATGTAATTTTTGCGATCTTGCCTTTTGATCCAGCGGCTTTGACCTGCGGTCAAAAGTGCAATGACATCATCATCGAGGCAAACCGAGTTCGCCTGGGATACGACAAACCGTTACTCGTTCAATATTGGCTTTTCCTTACCGGTATCTTCTTTGGTCGTACATACGGTGCGGGTCAGGCTGCCTTTGAATGTCCAGCGCCAAGTTTTGGATATTCATTTAACGAAAATGAATGTGTCACAACCCTTTTAGCTGATGCTCTTCCAATCACAGTAACTCTTGCAATCGGAGCTCTGATCCTCTGGTTGGTAGTTGGTGTTTCACTCGGAATCTTGGCGGCACAATTCCGTGGCCGCGCCCCTGACACAATAAGTTCAGTATTCGTTCTTCTTGGTACTTCCTTACCAACTTTCGTAACCGGACTTGTTCTATTGATCTGGGTTTCTATTAAGTGGAAGTTAGTCCCACTTTCGATAACTGGATACGTCTCTTTCTTAAGTAGCCCCATTGGCGCATTTAAATATTTCATCTTGCCCTGGATTACTCTGGCAATTTTGTACGCAGCTTTATATACACGCTTTACTCGCGCAGCCATGATTGAGACTTTGAGCGAAGATTACATTCGCACGGCACGCGCAAAAGGTTTAACCGAACGACGAATTCTTTTCAAGCACACCCTTCGGGCCGTGTTAGCGCCGATCACAACTATGGCTGGACTTGATTTTGCAGGACTAATTGGTGGCGCAATCATCACCGAAACAATCTTTAATCTGCCTGGACTGGGCCGTTTAACGTTGCGTTCAGTATATGAATTTGATTTATCAGTAATAGTTGCAACTACGATTCTTGCTGCAACTGTGGTTATTGTTATGAATCTGATTGTTGATATGTTCTATGCAGTCCTAGATCCAAGGGTACGAGTTCAATGACCAAACTCTTGTCGATTGAAAATTTAACTGTTGCTTTCCCAACTGACGATGGAATAGTGAAAGCGGTTGATGGCGTTACTTTTGATCTAAATGCAGGAGAGACTGTTGCGGTTGTAGGCGAGTCAGGTTCAGGTAAGACTGTTACCAGCCTTTCTGTGATGGGACTTCACAATCAGAAAAGAACAAGAATTTCTGGTTCGATCAAGGTTCAAGATGGCAATAAGACCATCGATGTTGCTAGTGCTGATTCAGAAACCACACGCGGCATGCGTGGTCGCGTAGTCTCAATGATTTTCCAAGATCCAATGTCTTCACTTCATCCTTATTTCAAAATCAGCGACCAACTATCTGAAGCTTATTTAGCGCACAATCCACGTCAAAAGAAAGCAGCTTTGGATAAGGCGATCCAAATGCTTGAACTTGTTGGAATTCCGCAGCCAGAAAAGCGCGTCCATGATTATCCGCACCAATTCTCTGGTGGTATGCGTCAACGTGTGATGATTGCGATGGCGCTAATGAATGACCCAAAGGTTCTGATAGCTGATGAACCAACAACCGCACTTGATGTAACAGTCCAAGCACAAATTCTTGCGCTACTAGCTGATTTACAGAAGAAATTAAATATGGGAATTCTTCTGATCACTCATGATTTGGGTGTTGTCGCACAAGTAGCAGATCGCGTCAATGTTATGTATGCCGGAAAGATTGTTGAAAGTGGATCCGTCGAAGATATTTTCTACAAGCCACTCGCTCCTTACACATTGGGCTTGCTCCAATCAATTCCACGTCATGAAGATGGTGGTAGCAACAAGCTACATGCAATTGCTGGCCAACCACCCTCATTAATTAATCTTCCAAAAGGCTGCGCATTTGCCCCTCGCTGCGAATTCAAATCTCAGGTTGCTGGCGGACTTTGTGATACCAAAATGCCAGAACTTCTAGGTTCTAGAGAAACACATTTGTCCCGTTGTCACATTGACGAGAGTGAACGTGCCTCAAAATTTGCAAAGTTGTTGGTGAAATAATGAGTTCTCCAATTTTAGAAATAAAAGGACTTAAGAAGCACTTCCCAGTACGTAAACGTGGCCTTGCTCGCCAAGGAGCAGAACAATTAGTCAAGGCTGTAGATGGAATTGATTTTGAACTTTATAAAGGTGAAACACTGGGATTGGTAGGAGAATCTGGTTGCGGTAAGACAACAGCAGGTCGAACTCTTCTAAAGTTAATTGAACCTAGTGATGGGCAGATTATTTTCGAAGGTAGAGATATCTCCAAATTATCTGCAAAAGAAATGCGCCCACTGCGAAG
>CAZCQR010000060.1:0-5002 GCA_964500885.1 uncultured Clavibacter sp. | reverse complement strand
CTGGTTCGCCAGCGCCGAAACCAATTACTGGTCGGCCGGCAGCTTTGAGCGCCTTTGCTTTTGCATCGACAGCCAAGGTCGCAGATTCTGCAATAGCGGCAATTCGTGCGGAGATTCGGGCTTTGCTCACGAGCGGGAGTCTTCCATAAGCGTGGGTTTAGGCGAGTTTTACCTATGCGGGGGTCCTCACCTACACTTGCGCGTCCTGGCGCTTGATTGATCGGGTAAAAAATCTGATTATGAAAAGGTAATGCTTTTGCATGTCCGCGTCACGAAGGGCAGTAGCTCAACTGGCCAGAGTTCCGGTCTCCAAAACCGGCGGTTGGGGGTTCAAGTCCCTCCTGCCCTGCGCAGTTGTAATAAGTAGTAAACGGAAAGAGAAAGGAGTGAGACAAAATGACTGAAGAGTCAGAGAAGAAAGTTGGTTTCTTCCGTCGCATTCCACTTTTCTATCGTCAAGTAATTAACGAACTTCGTAAGGTGGTTTGGCCATCACGAAATATGTTGACTACTTACACAGCGGTGGTTTTGGTATTCGTTACCTTCGTTATCGCCGTTGTATCGCTTTTCGATCTGGGAATTACCCAGCTCGTTCTATTTATTTTTGGTGAGTAAGGAGGGGATATGAGCGAAGAACAGTTAGCAGCAACTGAAGCAGTTGATACTGATATTGAACTAGAAGAGGAAGTAGTTCAAGAAGAAGTTTCTCCTGAGGTTGCCGCATTCCGTGAAGAACTTCGTTCCAAGCCAGGTGAATGGTTTGTTGTCCACTCTTATGCCGGTTTTGAGAAGCGCGTAAAAGGAAATTTGCTCCAGCGCATTCAATCAATGCATATGGAAGATTACATTTTTGAGATTCAAGTACCTGAAGAAGAAGTAACTGAGATTAAGAATGGCCAACGTAAACAGGTTAAGCGAAATGTTTATCCAGGTTATGTCTTGGTCCGTATGGATTTAACTGATGAATCCTGGTCTTGCGTACGTAATACCCCAGGTGTAACTGGTTTCGTTGGTAACTCACATAATCCAAGCCCGCTACCAATGAGCGAAGCGGAAAAGATGTTGATGCCACGTGAACTTAAGAAGACAATGAAGCCAGACATCAAAGTTGTTGACTTCTCTGTTGGTGAATCAATCACTGTTATGGATGGCCCATTTGCAACCTTGCCAGCAACGATCTCTGAGATCATGCCAGAGCAGGCGAAGCTAAAGGTTCTAGTTTCAATATTTGGTCGCGAGACCCCAGTCGAGCTTTCATTCCACCAGGTTCAGAAGATCTAGGAGAGATCATGGCACCGAAGAAAAAAGTACAAGCACTTATCAAGTTGCAGATCCAGGCTGGCGCCGCAACACCTGCGCCACCAGTTGGTCCTGCGCTCGGTCAGCATGGTGTCAACATCATGGACTTCGTCAAGCAATATAACGCTGCTACTGAAAAGCAGAAGGGCGAAATCATTCCGGTTGAAATCACCGTATATGAAGATCGCTCATTTACCTTTATTACAAAGACTCCACCAGCATCAAGAATGATCTTGAAGGCTGCTGGCATTGAAAAGGGATCAGCTGTCCCTCACAAAGAAAAAGTTGGCTCTATCACCTGGAAGCAGGCGGAAGAGATCGCAACAGTAAAGAAAGATGATCTAAACGCTAACGATGTAAAGGCGGGCGCAAAGATCATCGCTGGAACTGCTCGTTCGATGGGAATTCTCGTCAACGACTAGTTTCAAAAATTAAATAAATAGTGGGAGGAGCTCGCTGCTCCGTTAACACCACAACTTCACTAAAGGAGAAGATGAAATGAAGCGAAGCAAGAAATATACGGCCGCCGCGGCAAAGATTGAAGCGGACAAGCTTTACTTGCCACTTTCGGCAATGAAAGTTGTTAAAGAAACCAACGTAACCAAGTACGACGCATCCGTTGAAGTTTCGATGGTCCTTGGCGTTGATCCAAAGAAAGCCGATCAGGCGGTTCGCTCCACCGTTAACTTGCCACACGGAACCGGTAAGACAGCACGCGTTCTTGTATTTGCAACTGGACCACGCGCTGATGAAGCTCGTGCAGCTGGCGCAGATATCGTCGGTGGCGATGAATTAATTGAAGAAGTAAATGGCGGACGTCTTGATTATGACGCCGTTGTTTCAACTCCAGAATTGATGGGTAAGGTCGGTCGTCTTGGAAAGGTTCTTGGACCACGTGGTTTGATGCCAAATCCAAAGACCGGAACTGTTACAACTGATGTTGCAAAGGCTGTTACAGATATCAAGGGCGGAAAGATTGAATTCCGTATTGATAAGGATTGCAACCTACATTTCCTAATTGGAAAGTCTTCCTTCAGCGCAGAACAACTTGCTGATAACTATGCCGCAGCCGTAGATGAAATCATGCGCGTAAAGCCAGGATCTTCAAAGGGCCGTTATATTCGCAAAGCAGTTGTATCAACAACAATGGGACCTGGTGTTCAACTTGATACAAATTATGCTCGCGAAGGCGCAGCACCGATTCAATAGTTTGATTTGCAAAACCCCGTCACTAAAGCTGACGGGGTTTTTTATGGTTGTAGAAAAGATAACTTAGAGCGGTTATATTTGTTGCATGAGAAAAAGAATCGCCGTCGCTCTTGCATTAACTTTAACTTTGGTATCTTCATATCAAGCGAATGCGGATGTGTTATCAGCTACCGCATCTTCAATAGCAGGAGCAACTTTCGAACCAGTTCTTCCTTCTGACACATCGCCACCCGGAGTATCTCCAGAGGTTTACTACGACGAAAATTCAAAAACCTTTTATTTATATACAACTGCTGAAGTCACTAAAATTTATACTTCGAAAGATGGCTTAGCTTGGAGCGAAGCAAGTAATTATCGATTGCCGAATGGGTTTGATTGGTCGATAGTAAAAATGGGCGAGAATAACTATCGTCTGTATTACGCCTCGATATTGCCTGGAGTTGCTGGAACTGTCCGATGCAGTCAGCAGAAAAAGGCTCTCTTTTATGCCACTTCAACAGATTTACTAAATTGGAATGCACAGCCAGGTCCAATCGTTGATGATGTTGGTTGCGGCGTGCCTCACGTGTTGAAAAAGAGAGACGGAAAGTATTTTCTTTATTACAACACCATTACTTCTATGCATGGCATGCATATCCAAAGTTCTGACGACGGAATAAAATGGACTGCAATTCCAGGAGTTATTTTGAATAATCAATCTCTCGTTGATCCAGCTCCGATAGAAATGCCTGATGGAACATTTTTGATGGTCGCTTCTACAACTGGTAATCCACAGAAAAATCAATTACAAGAACTTCAAATTTTAAGTTCTAAGGATGGGTTAAATTGGGAGCATCGAAATACCTCTCTTTATGCCCCGGCTGGATACAGCGTCTTGGATCCATCTCTTAAATTATTGGATGGAAAACTAAGAGTTTGGCATGGCTATACGCAAGGAATGGATCATTCAAAGTCAAAAATTACGACCGGATATTTATCGCTCGGCGATACATCTACCAAAGTCAGTGCTGAAAAATCAACCAAGACAAAAAAGGAAGTTACCTGCATAAAAGGTAAGAAAGTAAAGCAGTTTAAGGGCAAGTGCCCCAAGGGATATACAAAGAAATAGTCTCAAGGTAACCTGCTATTTCTGCGTAGACTCCGGCGGTGGCTTTTGTACTTGCGCCTGTCTGGCGAGAAAAGAACTTACGTAAGTTAGTACTTGCTCGTTTCGTATCTAACTTTGGCAATGGCCTAGCTCCGATAGCAATCTCTTTCGGAGTCTTAGGACTGCCTGATGGTGATGGGCGCGACCTTTCGTTGGTCATGTTTGCCCATATGTTGCCGCTAGTACTTTTTACTTTAGTTGGCGGAGTAATTGGCGATCGATTCCCAAGAGCTGCCCTTGTTGGCTACACAGATATCTTGCTTGGCATCATCGTTGCAATTAACGCAATCACTCTGATTACCGGAAACGGTAGCGTCGCAATCTTTGTAATCACTAACTTTATAGGTGGAATCCTTAACGCAATCTGGTATCCCGCGATGAGCGCTTTAACAAGCGATTTAGCCGATCCAAAGATTCTTCAAGAATCAAACTCTGCAATTGGATTAAGTTCCAATGTTGCGATGATTATTGGAACCTCAATTGGTGGCATCTTGGTCGCAACAGTCGGCGCTGGTTGGGCAATCTTCATCGACGGTATTACATTCATAATTGCTGGGCTAATTGTTTTCTCGATGCGTGATGCCACCCCAGTTGCAAGCCATGACAAAGATGAATCGACCCTTCACCAGCTTCGAACTGGTTGGCGAGAATTTAGTTCTCGCACATGGGTATTTGTGATTGTCATTAGCTTCTCATTCTTAGTAGCAATGGAACGTTCTGTTTACTCTGTCGTCGGCCCACTCGTTGCGGATAAGCAACTCGGTGGTCCAAAGCCTTGGTCATTTGTACTTGCTGCAATGTCTGTTGGATCAGTACTCGGAGTTCTATTTGTGGCAAGAGTAAAACCCAAATATCCAATACGTCTTGCGATGATTACCCAATTTCCAATCGTGCTCTGGTTCTTTTCACTCGGAAATACCACCAACATATTCATAATTGCATTCTTTGCATTTCTCGTGGGCGTTGCCCTCGACATCTTCTATGTTCTCTGGATTACAACACTTCAACAGCAGATTCCAAAGGAATCACTCTCAAAAGTTATGGCTTATGACGTTCTTGGCTCACTTGCTTTAGCGCCACTTGGACTTGCCATCGCCGGACCCATCGCAGAAGAGTTCGGCAGCCGGATACTTTTAGATTGGATAACCGTGCTCTCGCTTATAACTTTGATAATTCCTCTTCTATTTAGAGATGTACGGACAACCCAAAGTAAGTCTCATTAATTTCTATTTTTGATATAAAATATAGGAAAGGTGATTGGGCTTTCTCTCAATCTGGTGCCGACGGCGAATCAAAAGCCGGCAATTTAAAAGGTTGAGGTCCGGGCGGTTAATCTGCTCGGACCTT
>CAZCQR010000059.1:0-5033 GCA_964500885.1 uncultured Clavibacter sp. | reverse complement strand
TTTATTGGAATCAAATTAATTATTGAGGCGCTACATGGAATCGGTATCCACGAATTCTTCGGTTACAAGATTCCACATGTTTCACTTGCGGTTTCGTTAGGCGTGATTATTTCTGCGCTAGCTGTTACAACTGTAATTAGTTTGCGCCAGAAACCAGGGGCAATTACTTAAGCGATAAAGCTTGCAGTGTGACGAGTCGCTTTTGTAATGATCTCGATGCGCTCATCTTCAGTTAAGCCGCCCCAGATTCCATAAGGCTCTTGTGCTGCCAATGCATGGGCTCGGCACTGGGCAATTACTGGGCAGGTTGCGCAGACCGCCTTCGCCGCTACCTCGCGAGCTTTGCGACGCGGTCCACGCTCGCCATCAGGATGGAAGAACATCTCAGTAGGCAGGCTTCGACAGGCGCCCTCGTACTGCCACTCCCAGTTGCTTGCGACGGGCTTTGGTAGGCGGGTCATCTCTGTCATGGCTAAACCATACAATCGCGTCATAAGTTGTTCAAGTACCTATTTTAGTGATTCCGGTCATTTCAAGATGCGGGAGCTCTCCTCTGGGCTCAGTATTCGCCTATGGCTGAGAACTTGGTGGGGGAATCCCTGACAGTTGCAGCGGTCGCAAGAAGGCTTGGGGTCGCACCTGCCACGCTTAGAACTTGGGATCGTCGTTACGGCCTAGGCCCTTCCGAACATTCCACTGGCGAACATCGTCGCTATAACTCAACTGATTTAGCGCGCTTAACTTTGATGCGAAAGTTAGTTATCTCTGGAGTCTCACCTGCCGAAGCTGCAAAGCGAGCCTTGGAATTCTCTGGTGAATCTAAATTGCCAGTCGACGAAGTAAGTCGCGAAATTACCGTCAAAGAAGAATTGGTTGAAACTCTCATCCGTGCCGCACGTGCCTATGACCGAAGCTTTGTTGAAGAGCTACTCCTAGCCGAGATAAATTCAAGGGGCATAACAAGTACCTGGAATGAAGTTTTAGTTCCATTACTAATAATGCTTGGTGATGAATGGGCAGATCAAGGAACTGGTATCGAGACAGAGCATTTAGTTAGCGAAATCATCAAACGGCTACTTAATGAAAATGTAAATCAAATAAAGAACCCATTGAATCCTCGTCCAGTTTTGCTGGCATGTATTGGCGAGGAGATGCACTCATTGCCACTTTATGCACTGGCAGCGGCTTTATCAGAGCGAAATATTCAGACACAATTTCTTGGAGCGCGGACACCAATTGAAGCAATTAGCGCCGTTGTAAAGAAATCTGCGCCACCGGCGGTATTTCTCTGGGCACAGTTAAATAAGAATGGTGATGTAGATCTACTCGCAGAAATTCCTGCAATAAGACCTGCGCCTCGAGTTGTGATTGGTGGTCCCGGTTGGGGCAATAACTGTCCAAAGAGTGCAGTCTTAGTTGATGATTTAGTAGAAGCCTGTGAGGAAATCATGCGGGCAGTTGGAGCTTAATTACCCGACCCATTAAGGTTTCGGCATGGCAGAGGCGGTCAATGAGAAAGTTGCGATGCTTGGCCTCACTTATGACGATGTCCTTCTTCTGCCGGATGCCTCAGAAGTTGTTCCATCAGAAGTAGCTACCAAGACCTCACTTACTAGGCGAATAAGCCTTGATATTCCATTGATTTCAGCGGCGATGGATACGGTCACCGAATCTGCAATGGCAATTGCTATGGCCAAACTAGGTGGCATTGGAATTATTCATCGCAATCTGGCGATTGAAGAGCAAGTTACTCATGCCAAATTAGTTAAGGGTGCCGGCTTAATCGTCGGAGCAGCTGTCGGTGTTGGTGATGATGGATTTAAGCGAGCAGAAGAGTTAATTGAAGTCGGAGTCGATGTAATTGTGGTTGATACTGCACATGGACATCATCGAGCCGTTTTGGATGCAATTGAGCGAATTAAAAATAAATATTCCGATCAAGAAATTATCGGTGGAAATGTTGCAACCCGTGCTGGTGCACAAGCACTAATTAATGCTGGCGCAGATGCAGTAAAAGTTGGCGTTGGCCCTGGATCAATTTGCACGACTCGAGTAATTGCTGGCGTTGGCGTTCCACAAATTACCGCAATTATGGAAGCCGCAAAGGCATGTAAGAAAGCAGATGTTCCTTTGATAGCAGATGGTGGATTGCAATTTTCGGGTGATATCGCAAAGGCAATTGTCTCTGGCGCAGATTCAGTAATGCTTGGTTCTCTACTTGCAGGTTGCGATGAATCTCCTGGAGAGTTAATCGAAAGTGGTGACAAGAAATTTAAGCGATATCGTGGCATGGGTTCACTTGGTGCAATGCAATCTCGCGGTGAAAGTAAGTCATATTCCAAAGATCGTTATATGCAAGATGATGTTCTCTCTGAAGATAAATTAGTTCCAGAAGGAATTGAAGGAAAAGTGGCTTATCGCGGACCAGTTGCAGATGTAGTTCATCAGTTAGTTGGTGGATTACGTTCCGGAATGGGTTATGCCGGAGCCGAAGATATTTCAGCACTGCAAAAGCGTGGTCGGTTAATTCAAATTACCAGCGCTGGCCTCCAGGAGAGCCATCCACATGATGTTTTCGATGTAAGTGATGCACCTAATTACCCAGGATCAAAGAGGTAAGGGGAAGGCCATGGTTGATATTGAGATTTCCGAGGGCAAACGGGCCCGGACCGCTTACTCTTTTGATGATATTTCGATTGTGCCTTCGCGCAGAACTCGCGAACCTCAAGAAGTATCGCTCGCCTGGCAGATCGATGCATATAAATTTGAATTGCCTTTACTTGCCGCTCCAATGGATTCAGTCGTTTCACCAGAAACTGCGATTGCAATTGGCAAACTTGGCGGACTCGGCGTTCTTAATTTAGAGGGATTATGGACTCGCTATGAGAATCCAAAGATTCAACTTGGCGAAATCTCATCAATTCCAGCGGAGCAAGCAACTGCCAGAATGCAAGAACTTTATAAAGCGCCAATTCGTCCAGAGCTAATCAAGGAACGTATTGCTGAAATTCGCGCCGCAGGTGTGACTGTTGCTGGTGCGCTCTCGCCACAACGAACTGCTGAATTTCATAAGGCAGTGATTGATGCAGGTGTAGATCTATTTGTGATTCGTGGAACGACAGTTAGCGCGGAACATGTATCACATAAAACCGAACCTTTAAATTTAAAGAAGTTTATTTATGAACTAGATGTGCCCGTTGTAGTCGGTGGTTGTGCAACAAGTCAGAGCGCACTTCACTTAATGCGTGCAGGTGCTGCCGGAGTACTAGTCGGTTTTGGTGGCGGCGCTGCCCATACAACAAGACAAGTACTTGGAATTTCAGTTCCAATGGCAACTGCGGTTGCTGATGTAGCAGCAGCGCGCCGCGAATATCTAGATGAATCTGGTGGACGTTATGTTCACGTTATTGCAGATGGTTCAATCGGTAAGAGTGGCGATATTCCTAAAGCGATTGCATGTGGCGCAGATGCGCTAATGATTGGTTCACCGCTGGCTCGCGCCGAAGAAGCACCCGGTCGCGGATGGCATTGGGGTACTGAAGCTCATCATGCTGAATTACCGCGAGGTACCCGTGTTCATGTGGGCACAACCGGATCGCTAACTGAGATTTTGGTTGGACCTTCGCATACAGCAGATGGCACTATGAATTTATTTGGTGCCCTTCGTCGCGCTATGGCTACATGTGGCTACTCAGAATTAAAAGAGTTCCAACGCGTTGAAATAGTTTTAAATAGAGGATGATCACAAGCCGTAGCAACCATGTAATAGTGGTTGATTTTGGTGCGCAATATGCGCAATTAATTGCTCGTCGCGTCCGCCAAGCGAATATCTATAGTGAAATAGTTCCATCTTCAATGCCGGTCAATGAAATCTTGGCAAGAAATCCAGCAGCAATCATTCTCTCTGGTGGGCCATCTTCAGTTTATGAAGACGAGGCCCCACAAATCGATCGCGCAATCTTTAACGAAGAAATTCCAATCTTTGGAATCTGTTATGGATTTCAGGCAATGGCGCAGGCGCTCGGTGGAGAAGTTGCAAGGACTGGAACTTCAGAATTTGGCAGAACTCATTTCACGGCAGATACAACCTCTAAATTATTTGGCGGTATCAATTCTGCTTTTGATGTTTGGATGAGTCATGGCGATAGCGTCACAGCTGCTCCGGAGGGTTTTGCAACTATTGGACGAACATCCAATACGCCAGTAGCCGCTTTTGAAAGTGAAGATGGCAAATTTGCTGGAGTTCAATTTCATCCAGAAGTACTTCATAGTGAATATGGTCAAGAGATATTAACTCGCTGGTTGCATCAAGTCGTAAAACTAAAGCCGACCTGGAATTCAGAGAACATAATTGAAAATGAAATTATTAATATCAAATCTGAAGTCGGAAATAAACGAGTCATCTGTGGCCTTTCCGGTGGCGTTGATTCAGCTGTGGCTGCCGCATTGGTGCAACGCGCCATTGGGTCACAATTGACTTGTGTATTTGTAGATCATGGATTGTTACGAAAAGGAGAGGCAGAACAAGTCGAACGTGATTTTGTCGCTGCAACCGGTGTTAATTTGGTAGTTGTAGATGCAAAAGAAAGATTTCTAACTGCGTTAAAAGGTGTCGTAGATCCTGAAGAGAAACGAAAAATAATTGGTCGCGAATTCATTCGGGTCTTCGAAAGTTCGGCGCGAGATATCGCTGCTGGTGGAGAAGTCGAATACTTAGTTCAGGGCACGCTTTATCCAGATATTGTCGAGTCTGGTGGAGGTACTGGTACTGCCAACATAAAATCGCACCACAATGTGGGTGGACTTCCCGAAGACTTAAAGTTCAAACTTATCGAGCCGCTAAAGAACTTGTTTAAGGATGAAGTCCGTGAAGTTGGTAAAGAACTGGGATTACCCAGTGAGATTATCTGGCGTCAACCATTCCCAGGACCAGGCCTTGCGATTCGAATCGTCGGTGAAGTTACTCAGGAAAGACTTAAAATTCTGCGCGAAGCCGATTTTGTTGCGCGCCAAGAATTACAATTTGCCGGTCT